>DYMH01000034.1:17943-30069 GCA_020721645.1 Draconibacterium orientale | reverse complement strand
GACCGTACTTCTAAAAATAAATCTTTACAATTAGGTAACTTTACGGATAAGCATAATAAATTTCATATCAAATTCACAAAAAAAAGATTCGCTTTGTGCAAATAATAAATTTCGATGAATAGATTATAGAACGGGCAAGCATCCGGTTTTTATATCAATCCAAACTTATGTTTCACGCCGTTGAGCATAGCAACAGTCATTTTGGAGATGTCGAAATTGGCTTTACATGCCCATTCTTTTGCAGCTAAGCTGTCGTCGATGCTTGCAGGCCACGAATCGGCTATTTTTTGACGAAAATCGGGTTTGTAGGTGATTTCAAAATTTGGAATGTGTTTCGCAATTTCTGCTGCTAATTGTTTGGGCGTAAAACTGATACCGCCGACATTGTACGCCGAACGGATACTGAGTTTTTCTGCAGGCGTTTCCATTAAATTGATTGTTGCCTGAATGGCATCGTCCATAAACATCATCGGCAATGCGGTGTTTTCTTGTAGGAAACATTCATATTTTCCGGATTTTACGGCTTCATAAAAAATTTCAACGGCATAATCCGTTGTGCCGCCTCCGGCTTCTGTTTTATAACTAATAAGTCCGGGATATCGCAGGCTGCGGACATCGACTCCGTAGCGATTGAAATAATATTCGCACCAGCGTTCGCCTGCCAATTTACTGATTCCGTAAACTGTATTTGGCTCCATGACAGTTAGTTGTGGAGTATTTTCGCGTGGTGTTGTGGGACCGAAAACTGCAATAGAACTGGGCCAAAATACTTTTTTTATATCTGTAACTTCGCGAGCCAAATCTAAAATGTTCATCAAACTTTCCATGTTGATTTTCCATGCTTGTACAGGTAATTTTTCGGCATTTCCCGACAAAACGGCTGCAAGGTGATATATTTGTGTGATTTTATGACGTATCACGAAGTGTATCAATCGTTTATCGTCCATCACGTCAAGTATTTGAAATGGACCGGAATCCATAACTTCCTTTGAAGGTTGCCGCAAATCGGTGGCGTAAACGTTGTCGTTGCCGTACAATTTGCGAAGTGCCATAACCAATTCGGAACCAATCTGTCCTGCTGCACCGATAACTGCAATTTTTTCCATATCAATTTATTTTATTTTGATTTTTCTTTCATTTATTCAGAAAGCAAAGATAAAAATATTGTCAGTTTCGTAAAATATTGAAAGATATATTTTTTGCCGGATTTATATGATTAAAATCAATTTTCAAACGTTTGCATTCATTTTTTTCAACTTCTTTTTTGATGCATTATTTTGGTGTGTTCAAAATATTATTTGTACTATTGGGCTGAGAAAGTTAAATTTGCTTTTTAAAATTTCAATAATCATAAAATAAAGAAAAATGTTGATACACGTAACCGATTCAAATTTTGAAGAAAAAGTAATTCAATCCACAATTCCGGTCGTTGTCGATTTATGGGCAGAATGGTGTGGTCCGTGCCGAATGATTGGTCCGATAATTGAAGAAATGGGCGTTCAATTTGAAGGAAGGGCATTAATGGCAAAAGTTGATGTGGATTCAAATCCTGGTATTTCGGCAAAATTCGGAATCCGTAATATTCCGACCGTTTTGTTTATTAAAGATGGAAAAGTCGTTGATAAACAGGTTGGTGCTGTTCCAAAAGTTAAATTTGTTGAAAAATTAGAGGCGATTCTTTAATTTTTTTCAAAATCGTTAATTCGGATATTATCAATGTTTTTTTTTGATAAATCCGATTTTTTTATAAAATAAAGCCTTCAAACATGAAAAATATGCAAGACGTTTCGGAACTTGTTCCGTTCGGAAATATTGAATTAGCTGCACGTTTGGTGGTTGAAGGCTTTATTACCGGCTTGCATAAAAGTCCGTTTCATGGCTTTTCGGTCGAATTTGCCGAACATCGCCAATACAATTCGGGCGAATCGATAAAAAATATCGATTGGAAGCTTTTTGGGCGGACCGAAAAATTGTATGTCAAACGATTTGAAGAAGAAACCAATTTGAGGAGCCAAATTATTATCGACACCTCTTCTTCTATGTATTTTCCGTATCAGCAAAAACTACAAACAAAATTAGCATTTTCGGCATATACAGCGGCAGCATTGATTCATCTCTTGCAAAAACAACGCGATGCGGTGGGTTTAACTTTTTATTCGGATAAAATACATTTACAAACGGACACCAAAATGTCGTCCGTTCATACAAAATTCTTATATCAAAATTTAGGCAATTTGCTCGAAAATCAAACGATACTTGATAAAAAAACAGACACAGCCGCCATTTTACATCAGATTGCCGATAAAATTCATAAACGTTCGTTGGTAATGATTTTCAGCGATATGTACTCCGAAAAAGGTATAGACAATCTGCTTGAAGCTCTCCAACATTTCAGATACAACAAGCACGAGCTTGTGTTGTTTCATGTTATGGATAGAAATAAAGAAGAACAATTCGATTACCAAAACCGTCCGTATAAGTTTGTGGACATGGAATCGGGTGAAATTCTTAAACTAAATCCTTCCGAAATCAGAGAACATTTCAGTACTTCATCAAAAAATTACAACGAAAGCCTGCGAATAAATTGTGCAAAATTTGAAATTGATTACGTTCCTGCCGACATCAATACCAATTTCAGTAATGTATTGATTGCATATCTGCTTAAACGTAAAAGAATGGCTTAAACCGGGGAGTTGTAAACTTGATAAAGTGTACTGTTTCCGGGCAAAACGATGTTTCCCGGTTCTTGATTTATTTTTGGTGCGGCAACTCCGGCATAAAATAATTTTTTACCGACAAAATACCGGGCTTCGTCCCAAAGATTCCGATTTAGGAGGCTGTTGATTAAGTCGGCACCGCCTTCAACGATAAGCGACAAAATTTCGCGTTTGTAAAGTTCGTTAAAAATGTGGTCGAATACATTTTTGTCAAAATCTACCCGGATATATTCTGTGTTGGGTTGATTTTTTTTTGTTTTCTCGGTAAAAATGAGTGTGGGTATTGTACCATCGAAAAGATTCAGGTTTTCGGGCAATCTCAATCGGCGGTCGAGAACGATTCGGGTCGGATTTTTGCCTGTCCAATCGCGAACATCGAGTTTCGGATTGTCTTTTTCGGCAGTATTGGTTCCCACCATCACCGCACTTTCTTCTGCTCGCCAGCGATGTACAAGCATTCGGGCATATTCATCGGTAATCCAATTGGGCTGAATCGGTGTGTCTTTTGAGCGTACAAAATCCAAAAAACCATCGAGACTTTGTGCCCATTTTAAGATAATATAAGGTCTTTTATTAAGATGAAAAGTAAAAAATCGGCGATTTAATTGGCGGCTTTCGTGTTCCAAAACACCCACAACAACTTCCACACCGGCTTCACGCAACATTTGAACACCTTTCCCGGCAACTTTTGCAAAAGGGTCGATACACCCGATAACAACTTTCGGTATCCGTTTTTCAATAATCATCAAAGAACAAGCCGGCGTTCGCCCTTGGTGGGCACAGGGTTCGAGATTGACGTAGAGCGTCGATTTTTCGAGCAAACTTTTATCGCGAACCGCTTCTACGGCGTTTACTTCGGCATGAGCTTCTCCGCAATGCCTGTGGTATCCTTCGCCGATAATCCGCCCATTGTAAACGATTACACTGCCTACCATGGGATTGGGTGCTGTATTTCCTCTGCCTTTTTCTGCCAATTCAAGGCAACGTTGCATAAATTTTTCGTCTTCCGATAGCATATTCTTATCTTTACATCATCTAATAGTTCGGTATTTTTTTATCTCGCAAAGTCGCAAAGCATGCAAAGATGTTAATATTGAATAATTTGCGACTTAGTGTCTTTGCGAGACATAATATCTGTAAATTACTAATATTCTGTTAGATATAAAAATATAACGAAGTATAGTTTATCAATATTATGCAAAATTAAATGAATACTGTTCAAAATACAATAAAATTCATCAAATCGGAGCTGAATTTACATTATCCTAAAACCGAAATATCAAGTTTTATAAAAATAATATTTTCTGAATATTTGAAACTTGATGCAGGCGGAATTATTGTGAACGAAGACAAAATAATTTCGGAAGAGAATCTTATATTATTACAAAAGGCAATAGAACGATTAAAGACTTTTGAACCTATTCAGTATATCATCGGTAATTCATATTTTTACGGACTGACATTTTTTGTGAATAAATCGGTATTGATTCCTCGCCCGGAAACCGAAGAATTAGTCGAAATGATTGTAAAATCGCACAAATGGCATCAAAATACATTAAAAATATTAGACATCGGAACAGGGTCGGGGTGCATTGCTGTTTCCTTGGCAAAGTTTCTCAAAAATTCGGAAGTTTTTGCAATTGACAATTCGCCGGAAGCCTTGAAAGTTGCCAAAAAAAATGCCTTTGAAAATGGTGTTGAAATATTTTTTATCGAAGATGATATTTTAAGTCCCAAGTCGATAATAAATGATATGCAATTCGATATTATAGTAAGCAATCCGCCTTATGTTACAGATTCCGAAAAACCTTTGATGCAGCCCAATGTTTTGAATTTTGAACCGGATTCAGCTCTTTTTGTGCCTGATGATAATCCCTTAATTTATTATAAAAAAATATTAGAATTTGCTCAAAAAAAACTCAATTTGAATGGAAATCTATATTTTGAAATAAACCAAAATTATGGGAGAGAACTTATTGATTTAATGAATCAAATTTTCCCGAAATCAAAATTAATTCTTATAAAAGACCTGTCGGGAAATGATAGATTTATTCATGCTTCACTCTAAAAAAATCTTTCGTATTTTTCAAAAAAATTATAAAATAATGCGATTGATGCCTTTTGAATGATTTTGATTCAGAATAACATCTTTTATTTTTTTATAATCTTCAGGATTATTGACAAAATCGATATTGTTGGTGTCGATAATCAGAAATTTATATTCGTTTTGATGTTGTTTGAAATACTCGAAATACGCATTTTGAATTTTTTCGAGATAATCAATTTCTATTTCCTGTTCGTAATTTCTGCCTCTTTTTTTGATATTTTCAATTGATTTTTCGGGCGTTACGTACAAATATACATAAAGGTCGGGTTTGGGCAGTGATGTGTATATTGTGTTGAAAATCTTTCGATACAATTTAAATTCGTCATCGGCAAGCGTGTTTGCTGCGAAAATCAAGGATTTTGAAAAAAAATAATCGGTAACAAAAAATGTTTTGAACAAATCGTGCTCCGATAATTCTGTTTTCAATTGTTGAAACCTATCTACTAAAAACGATAATTCGAGTTGAAACGAATATTTTTCGGGTTCTTTATAAAATTTCGGAAGAAAAGGATTTTCGGCAAATTGTTCTAAAATCATTTTTGCGTTATATTCTTCCGAAATTTTTTGAGCAAGCGATGTTTTTCCTGCCCCGATATTGCCTTCAATTACTAAAAAATTCATTTTCAATTGTAAATTGTTAAAACTTTTTATATATTAACAACTAATAATTAATAATTCAATGTCGTATAGTTAAGGCTGAAAGCCTTGAATATGAATAACCGTAGGTGAAACCTACGGAAAAAAATGCGTTAAACAACAACCCTGATAAGGGTTGAATCTTAAACAAATCCTCTTGTTCAACCCTTATCAGGGTTGCAACTTGTGAGTTTTTATTTCCGCCGGTTTACACCGGCGGTTATTCATATTTAAGCCTTTCAGGCTTGATATACAATAATTTGCTATACTAAACGACATTGATTAATAATTATTTAAACGGATTAATTCCCATATTTTCGTAGATAAACGCCCAAATATCAGCGGCTTCTTCGATTCGCTTTGCGGTTGGTTTTCCGGCACCGTGCCCTGCCATGGTTTCGATGCGTATCATCACCGGATTCGGTCCTTTGTATTTTTCCTGCAAAGTGGCGGCATATTTGAACGAATGAGCGGGAACAACGCGGTCGTCGTGGTCGCCGGTGAGCACCATCACTGCCGGATATTCTGTTTTTTCTTTGATATTATGTAAAGGTGAATATTTATACAATACGTTGAACATCACCGAGTCTTCACTTAATCCATAATCGGAACTCCAAGCTCTTCCGATTGTAAAGTATTGATAACGTAACATATCCAATACGCCGACGTGAGGCAAGGCAACTTTAAACAATTCGGGGCGTTGATTGGTAACAGCTCCTATTAGCAATCCGCCGTTTGAGCCGCCTTCAATAGCCAAACGAGCAGGTGTTGTGTATTTTTTGGCTATCAGAAATTCGGCTGCCGCAATAAAATCATCAAACACGTTTTGTTTGTTTTGCAAAGTTCCGGCTTTGTGCCAGTCTTCGCCGTATTCGCCGCCTCCGCGAAGATTTACCATCACATATACGCCGCCTTTTTCGAGCCAAAGCATTCGCAGGATATTGAAAGAAGGTGTTAAACTGATATTGAATCCGCCATATCCATAGAGCAATGTTGGATTGTAACCATCGAGTTTCATGCCTTTTTTATAAACGATAAACATCGGAACTCGCGTTCCGTCGGTGCTGTTAAAAAAGACTTGTTCGGTGGTATATTGGTCGAAATCGATTCCTTTTATTTCGGGAGTTCGGTAAATTTCAGAGATACCGGTCGAAAAATCATATTTATATATAACAGTGGGAACTGTGAAAGAAGTATATGAATAGAACCCGATATTATCATCTTTTTGCGAACTGAAACCGCCGAAAGAACCAATTCCGGGAAGTTGCAACTCGCTTTGCAATTTTCCGTCGAAACCGTAGAAATAGACTTTACTGTACGCATCTTTCATGTATGTTGCACTGATTTTTCCGCCGCCGACCGAACACCCGGTGAGTACATCTGATTTTTCGGGTATTAAATCCGGTTTTTTGCTGATATTATTCGGATCGACAGATATTAATTTATAATGCGGAGCGTTTTCATTGGTCAAAATCAATAATTTCCCGTTCACATGATCGACAACCGAATAATCGTATTTGAATCCGTCGGCTACTTTTACAAAAGTTGCGTTTTCTTTCGATAAATCTTTGATATACAACCCGTTTCCGCTTGTAGTTTCCGATTCTGTTAAAATCAAAAAAGCACCGTCTTCCGTAGCATAAGCACCATACATTCGATTTGGTTCTTTCGGATTTTCATAAATCAAAACATCTTGATTTTGAGATGTCCCGATTTTGTGATAATAGACTTTTGAATTGGTGTTTGCAGTTGTAAGTTTTTTATTTTCTTTTGGTTGCGGATACCTTGAATAAAAAAATCCGTCTTTATACCACGATATTCCGGAGAATTTGACCCATTTCACATGGTCGTCCAATTTTTTATCGGATTCTATTTCTTTTACAAAAATTTCATTCCAATCCGAACCTCCGACCGAAACGGCATAAGCCAGATATTTACCGTCTTTCGACACTTCGGCTGTTGCCAAAGCTGTTGTTCCGTCTTTTGACAAGGTGTTGGGGTCGAGTAAAATTTTAGGCTCACCGTCTAATTTTTCGAGCATATACAAAACGCTTTGATTTTGCAATCCGTTGTTTTTATAATAAAAATAACGTGTTCCTTGTTTAAACGGGGCACTGTAACGCTCGTAATTATAGATTTCGGTTAAGCGGTCGACAATTTTTTGTTTAAACGGAATCGCATTCAAATATGAAAATGTAACTTTGTTTTGAGCAACAACCCAGTTTTTGGTTTCTTCGCTCGTGTCGTTTTCGAGCCAGCGATATGGGTCGGGAACCTGAGTTCCGAAATAATTATTGACAACCGAATCTTTTCGGGTTTCGGGATAATTGTATTTCGATTTGTTACAAGCAATTGAAACTATCATTAAAATCAACATTAAAATTGAAAAAAAACGCTTCATGGTGTTTTGTTTTTGGTTAAACGGAATATCTATTTTTAGATAAAATAATCAACAATATTATGAATTTTTCGGAACAAAATATGAAAAAAAATAATTTGTTTATATAAAAACGTAGAGACGAGTTGCACTCGTCTATTTTTCATCAAATAGAGACGAGTTGCACTCGTCTGTTTTTCAGCAAATAGAGACGAGTTGCACTCGTCTGTTTTTCATCAAATAGAGATGAGTTGCACTCGTCTGTTTTTCATCAAATAGAGACGAGTGCAACTCGTCTGTTTTTCATCAAATAGAGACGAGTGCAACTCGTCTCTACAAAAAAATTAATGCACTGTTAAAGGAAAATCTTTCATCATTTTATTCACTTCCGCACGAACAGAATCAATCACTTGCATATTTTCCGGATCTACAATTACTCTGTCCATCAATTCTACGATTTTGGGCATGTGTTCTTCTTTCAAACCACGGGTTGTAACAGCGGGCGTTCCGACACGAATTCCTGAAGTAACGAAAGGCGAACGGCTGTCGAAGGGAACCATATTTTTATTGACCGTAATATCGGCTTTTTCCAATGCTTTTTCTACTACTTTTCCGCCGGTTTCGGGAACTTTTGTTCGTAAATCAATCAACATTGAGTGATTGTCGGTTCCGCCGGAAATAACTTTGTAACCCTTGTCCATAAAGGCTTTTGCCATTACTGCTGCATTTTTTTGAACCTGTCGTTGATATTCTTTGTATTCGTCGGTGAGTGCTTCGCCGAATGCTACGGCTTTCCCGGCTATGATGTGTTCCAGCGGTCCGCCTTGTGTGCCGGGAAAAACAGCAGAATCCAAAAGTGCCGACATGGGTTTAATTTCGCCTTTCGGAGTTTTTTGTCCGAACGGATTGTCGAAATCCTTGCCCATCATAATCATTCCGCCGCGAGGTCCTCGCAATGTTTTGTGTGTTGTTGTAGTAACAATATGACAATGCGGCATCGGGTTTTTCAAAAGTCCGGCAGCGATTAATCCGGCAGGGTGTGCGATGTCGAACATCAGCAAAGCACCGACTTTGTCGGCAATAGCACGCATACGTGCGTAATCCCAATCGCGCGAATAGGCTGATGCACCGCCGACAATGAGTTTTGGTTTGTGTTCGAGTGCGAGTTTTTCCATTTCATCGTAATCGACTTGTCCTGTTTCTTCTTTCACGTTGTACGACACGGCATTGTACAAAATTCCGGAATAATTAACAGCCGAACCGTGCGTAAGATGCCCGCCGTGAGAAAGATTCAAACCTAAAAAGGTGTCGCCCGGTTTTAAAACAGCCAACATCACAGCGGCATTTGCCTGTGCTCCTGAATGCGGTTGTACGTTCACCCATTCGGCTCCGAAAAGTTGTTTGGCACGGTCGATGGCTATTTGTTCGGTTTGATCGACTATTCCGCAGCCGCCGTAATAGCGTTTTCCGGGATAACCTTCGGCGTATTTGTTCGTAAGAACAGAACCCATTGCTTCCATAACTTGTTTGCTGACAAAGTTTTCTGATGCAATGAGTTCCAAACCTGTCAATTGTCGTTGATATTCTTTTTCGATGAGGTCGAAAATTTGTGTGTCTCTTTTCATTTGTTTTGTTTGATTATTTTTTGAGAATATGTGAAAAATTATTGTAACATTCTTTCTTTTTTTTACTCATCAAAATTCAAAAGTTTCTATATGGTTATGGGCTTTAATTTCGAAACCAAGTTTGCTTGAAATTTTGAAACGTAAATTATTTCGTTGCGAATTACTTTTTAATATCGAAAAATTAGGTTCAAAACGCATACAAATAATTGCATAAATAACATTATAATAGTCATTTACTTCAAAATTATTATCTCGTAAAAAAGTAACAAAATCTGAAATTTGATTCGCACCTTCGAAAAATTTTTTCCACTTTGTGTCTTCTTTTTCCCAAGTTGCGTCTTCTTGTTCAAGTTTTAACTCTAAAAAAAGGAATATATTTTTATCAAAAACGATACTGTCGGGTCTTCCTTCTGAAAAATTACTACTTTTTGCATTATATTTCTCTTGACCATAAGGAATAAAATCTCCATCAATACAAATATGTCCAATTAAATTATTAGATTTCGGATTGTTAATTTTAAAATGTCTGAAAGGAGGAATTACATTGGACATTTCAGTAAGTTTGGTTTGAGCATCTTCATACACAAACAATGAACTATCAGCAAGCAGTGTTTCTGTAAAATTATGACTACTAAAAACACTCTTTAAATCAAGAATGAATTTATTAGGCATTATTTTGGTTTTGAAAGTTTAAATGATATAAAACATTAAAATCATTATTCAGCTCTTCTGTAACGGCATCCAAATAATTCTCGCCAATTAATTTTGTCTCTTCATCTATTATTGAAGTACAATAATTACTGCTGTTTACATCAAGGACGTATGCTTGAACTTGTTGATATGTTAGATTTATTCTTTCGTCTTTTTTGTTTTTTAGGTCTTGTGTTCCAAAATGAGTAGTAATATTTTTTTTCGTATCAGGTTTTTTTTGAATCACAACCGAGTACATTAACAGGTTATTCAATATACTTAAAATATATGGACTATGGGTAGTTATAACTATTTGACTTTGAGTTTTATTAACAATAAGCGAAATCAATTCTATCAGTTTTTTTTGTGCCAGCGGATACAAATGGGCTTCCGGTTCTTCAATTATTCTGAAAGATTTTTGCTTTTCAAAGAGTAAATAAAATAAATCTTGGATTATTCTTATTGATTCCTGTTGTCCGGAAGAAGCTATGTTAAGCGGTATAAATTTATGCCCTTTTTTGTCATATATTATTTTTTCATTCCCTTCAAAATTCTCGTATTTGCCTTGTAAAATATATTCTGCATGTTCTTTAAAAAAAGTCAAAATATTATTCGATACGTGTTCTTCTGAATTATGTTTTATTTTATCCTCAAAATTGGATCCTCGAAAATAGTCGTTTAGAAATTTTGAGTGTAATATAAATGCTTTCATTAAAACTAAGTCCACTGATTTTGAGATTCTTTCATGCGAATTTACGGTAAATAAATTGCCGAAAAATAAGGTTTGAAATTGCTCCGGATATGAAACCGTGATATTGCGACCGGCGGGAATAAACATTGGAGAATAGTTGTCATAAAACAAATTATTTACTCTGTCTGTTAATTCTTTTATAAATTTTGATTTTGTTCTTTCAATTACGATGTAATTATTTTCATTAGTCTTTGTTTGTTCTTCCGTAAAATTGTTAATTGTTTGAGCTAACTCTTTGGTATTATTGATAATTTCGCCAAAATATTCATAATTGAATTTTAATTGCAATGATTTAGCTTTACTCAGTGTTAAATTTCTGTTTTCGTTCGAATCCGGTGAAACATAATTATAATAAAAAATTATCTCAAAATTCTTATCTAAATCAGTCGTATAACCAAAATAGATATTGAATTTATCTTGAATTTTTTTAAAAAAAATATTTTCTAAATTTTCATCGGTTCTGTTTGCATTCTCATAAATTAAATTAAAATAATCTTCCTTCAATGATTTAAAGAAATATATCAATTTAGCAAGCGTACTTTTTCCACTTGCTTGTTCTCCAATTAAAAATAAGAACTCTTTTATTTCAATTTCAGCATTTGTAATTTGTCTAAAATTACGTACTATTATTTTTTGCATATCATTGATTGATTTATTTTTTTCTTAAAAAATACTTAATTCTTATTTTTACAGCACGAAAATAAATAAAACAATTAAAACTCTTCTATTTTCCATTGATTGATAAAGTTTTGAGTTTCAATTATCGGTAAAATATCTTCATCGTTCCAAACACTGATTGAAAGCAATTTTTTAAGTCGTTCGTTTTTGTCATAATCTATATTTTTGTTTTTTTTCTGTTTTTCAATCGGCAAAATAATTATTTCCACAGAGTTATAATTAAATGATTCGGGTAAATCAATCACTATTTGGTGATTTTCGACAGTGTATATATTTCTTAATGCTTCCATATTTTACGTTTTTAATTTACGCAAAATTACAAAAATAAATTCAGACTCTTGAATTTTCGGTTTCTGATTTATATCATTAATCCGAAAAAAAAATACCAAAATTTATTCTCTTCAAACGTTCTAATTATCAAAAATACGATTTTTTAGAGTTTCTGTTTCATGCACAATTATAATATCAGATGTTGTAAAAAATCCCTAAATATTTTGAAATTTATAAGGTTGATTTTTCCGACTTCTGTTTTGATAAAAAAAACA
>DYMH01000034.1:0-17843 GCA_020721645.1 Draconibacterium orientale | reverse complement strand
TATTTTGAAATTTATAAGGTTGATTTTTCCGACTTCTGTTTTGATAAAAAAAACAATTGTAAACTATCAATTGTTAATTGTCCATTTTTATTACATGATTTGCCATAAAATGAAGGCGATTCAGGATATTGACTTCGGTTGTTCCGTCGTCGAAATCGAGAAATAAAAGGTCTAAATTCGGATACAGTTTTTTGAGTTTTTTTTCGATACCTTTCGATACAATTTGATTGGCGATACACCCAAAAGGTTGGACACTCACCGTGTGATTGATGCCATGCTCGACAAAATCAATAATTTCTGCGGCTATCAGCCAGCCTTCGCCGAATTGATTTGCTAAGTCGATAACCTGAGAAGCTCCGGCAGCCAAATTTCTGATTTTCTGAAAAGGCTCGAAATGCCTGAATTTACTCATCTTTTTATTTGCTTTGCGTATCAGACGGTCGGCAGATTTTTCGATGAAATACATATAAATCGGCGAAATTTCGGTCTTTTTTAAATTCGATTTTTTTGATATTTCGATATTCACAAATTCCTGAATAAAAAAATCGAATATCGGAGGTACAACAACTTCTATCCCTTGGTTTATAAGCCAATCAACAATATGAGAATGTCCAAACGAATTGTATTTGATGTAAATTTCGCCCACGATACCTACTTTCGGAAAATCGGCTTCGGAAATCGCTATTTTATTAAAATCGGCAACTGCTTGGTCTATCAAATTAAATATCGATTTTGTATCTCTTTTCAGAATAAAATCTGTAACTTTTTTCAGATATAAATCTAATGTTAATTTACTTTCGCCTTTTTTTATTTCCCTAACAACGATTGAGTAATACATTTTAGCCAGAACATCGGCATACAGCATCGAAACAAATGTGATAGGCAGCATTTTTTTCCAATCAACTTCAAATCCGGGTTGTGGATTAATTGCTTTACCTGCTGTTCCGACAGCAATTACCGGAATATCTTCAAAGCCGCTGTCCGTCATTGCTTTTTTTATTAAGGATAAATAGGTTGAAGCCCTGCATTGTCCGCCTGTTTGAGTAATACCGACAGCTATTTCTTCGCGGTTAAATTTACCTTCGGATAAGGCTTTAATTATATCGCCGACAACCAAACTTGCAGGAAAGCAAATTTCATTATTGGCATATTTCAATCCGAATTGCTTTGTTAAATTGTCCGGTTTTGGAAGGTTGATAAGTTTGTAACCGGCTGTTTCAAACAAAGCCGGCAATAAATCGGAATAAATATCAGCAAAAAAGGGAGCAAGAATTGTTCTGTTTTTTTCGGCTTTCCCAAAAATTGCGGTTTGTTTACGTTCTTTGCGAATATTAGATGTTGAAGTATCTTTCAGTCTGAGTGATTCAATCAAAGAACGAAGGCGAAGTTTAACAGACCCCGAAGCCGAAATATCATCAACGCGTATCAAAGTGTGGTTTTTGCCAACAACTTTCAGTATCTGAACTGTTTCGTCAATAACAATAGAGTCCGGACCGCAACCAAAGGAATTTATTTGTACAAATTGAATGTTTTCGGGCATTTCGGCAACCCATTGTGCTGCATTGTAAATACGGTTTGTGTATGCCCATTGCGGAATGATGTGAAGCTCGCTCAGTTCCGATTTCAATGCCTTGGGAGCCATATCTTCCGAAATAACATTGCAACCCAAATCGGCTAAAATATCCGGAACTTTTTGGTTAATTAAGGGGTCGATATGATAGGGGCGACCTGCCAAAACAATTAACAGTCGGTTAGTTGCGAGAGATTCTGATATTAATAAATTTGCTTTTTCTTTGATTTCATTTTGTACTTTTTCTGTTTCTAAAAGTGCATTTTCAAAGGCTTTTTTTATGTTTTTCTTTGATATTTTAAATTGTAAAAGGTATTGGGTACAGGATTTCAGTAACAACTCAATGTCGTTGAAATTTACTGTCGGCGAATCAACAGGAATCTGATTTTTTTCGCTGCTCATCGAACTGATGATTACTTGCGAATAGCTGCTGACTATTGGGCAATTGTAGCTGTTTTCGGCATCTTTAAATTCATTTTTTTCGTAAATTACAGTGGGAAAGAAGATACGATCAACCTTGCGTTCAAATAAATCGGCTACATGTCCGTGTGCTATTTTTGCGGGATAACAAATGCTGTCCGACATGATTGACCCTTGTCCTTTTTCGTACAATTCCACCGATGAAGCCGAGGATAATACGATAGAAAACCCACATTCTGTAAATAATTTGTGCCAAAACGGATAATTTTCATAAATTCCAAGTACACG
The DNA here is from genome assembly GCA_020721645.1 of Draconibacterium orientale. GTDB lineage: Bacteria > Bacteroidota > Bacteroidia > Bacteroidales > JAADGE01 > DYMH01. The sequence goes on along the minus strand of DYMH01000034.1, from coordinate 15,565 downwards.
CGGTATTCCAATAATTGGTAGCTCAATGTTTATTTCTTTTTTGCTTGTTCTTTCAAAGATTAATTTATATTTTTCCTGAATCAGATTGATTCCTTGCTGCCGGGTATTTCCGCTCGAAGAAAAAATCTTTTCACATTTATTGCCGGAATAGAAATTTTGATTGCTGCCGAAATTGAATCGAGAAATTAAACATTGATTTTCGCAACCATGACAGGTAATTTGTTTCGTATTGAAATCTAATGCTTTATCGAGGTTTTCGAGACCAATAAAATTCGATTTAATGAGTTTATCATTTTGGGTATATTCGGTGTATGCCGTACATGCTGCACCGAAAGCACCCATTTGTTCGGGAATGTCGGTGCAGTTCACTTTTTTACCGGATAAGGTTTCCATAGCACGTAAAAGCGATAGATTTTTAAATGCACCTCCCTGAACTGCAATATTATCGCCTAATACAGAAATATCTTTGAGTTTTAACACCTTAAAAAGTGCATTTTTTATTACCGAAATCGATAAACCTGCTGCAATATCGGATATGTCTGCGTTTTCTCGCAACGATTGTTTTACTTTCGAGTTCATAAACACGGTACATCGTGTTCCTAAATCGCAGGGTGCCGATGCCTTGCAAGCTAATAACGCAAAATCTGTAACGGGAAACCCTAAATTTTTTCCGAATGTTTCGATAAAAGAACCGCAACCTGCGGAACACGACTCGTTCAATTCAATTCTCGAAACGGTTCCGTTTTCTACAAAAATGGCTTTCATATCCTGACCGCCAATGTCTAAAACAAAAGAAAGGTCGTTATTAAAATATTTAGCACCTTCAAAATGAGCAATGGTTTCTACAATTCCTGTATCCAGATTCAATGCTGCTTTGAGTAAATCTTCCCCGTAACCGGTAACAGCTGTTCGGGCAATGATAATTTCGTTTATTCTTCCGGATTCGTTGAGTTCTTTATAAAATTCTTTTAAGCCCAAAATCGCCGTTTCTATTGGTTGTCCGTGATTATTGGCATAATAACTGAATAAAAGTTCGTGATTTTCTCCGATTGCAACAATTTTTGTGGTTGTTGAGCCTGAGTCGATTCCTAAAAAACAAAGTTTGCCGGTGTATTCTTTCAGCGTTTTGCGAGCAACAAATGTCTTCGACTTTTGAATTTGCCATGTATCGAAGTTTTTTTCCGAATCGAACAAAGCTTCAAGCCGGTCATCGGGCGTAAATTTATTTTCTGATGCTTTTTTAATTTTAGTTTTTAATTCATCGAGACTCAGTTCGGTGGCGGCTTCTTTGTTGTAAATTGCTGCACCAAAAGCAGATACAAGTGCCGGATTGGCTGAGATGACAGTATCGTGTTCGCTGAGTTTTAAGTCGCGTTGAAACGAGTGTGTTAATTCCGATAAAAAGGTAAACGGACCGCCGGAAAACATTATTTTGGGTACGATTTCGTAGCCACGTGCAAGCGTGTTTACTGTTTGAACAGTCATTGCGTGAAAAACAGATGCTGCAATATCTTCTTTTGAAATTTTTCGGCTGAGTAAATTTTGAATGTCTGTTTTTGCAAAAACTCCGCATCGCGAAGCAATGGGATGAATTTTTTTATAATTTTTTGCCAATTCATTAAATTCTTCAAGCGAAACATCGAGAAGAGAAGCTGTTTGGTCGATAAATGCTCCGGTACCTCCGGCACAACTGCCGTTCATGCGGATATCCGGCGAGCGATTTTCGGACATAAAAATCATTTTCGAATCTTCGCCGCCAATATCTATCAGAGTGCGAACTTCGGGATAATTTCGGCTTAAATATTCGGTTGCGGCAATGACTTCCTGAACAAAAGGTATTTTGGTATTTTCGGATACTCCCATGCCTGCGGAACCTGTTATTCTGACAGAAAATAAACTTTCTTCGTCTAAAAGAGGAAAATTGTTTATAATTTCTAATAGTGTCGGATATATTTTCGTGTGATGCCTACGGTAATCGGAATATATTATATGATTTTGTTCATCGATAAGTACAATTTTTGCCGTTGTGGAACCGATGTCTATCCCAAGCTTGTATCTATTTTTTTTGTTAGTATTTTTCATTAAAAAATAAACAGAATAATATGTCGATATTTTATCTCGGAGACACTTTAAACATTGAAGGTTCAATAAATTAAATCTGCCACGAAAATTATTATTGTCATTGGTTTGTGGCGTGAAGTATTAATTTTAAATCACCCCAAAATCAGTTATAAAAGCAAATTTACAAAAAATATTTTAAACTTTTTTTTCACATTAACATTTTTACAAAAGAAATTAAGATTTTTATCTATTCTGCCTTTCATATTTTTTATTTAACACTATCATTCAATTAGATATGTAATGTTAAATGCATTTTGTAAGGATTTCACTCTGTCGATTTTTATGTTTTAAATTATAAAGTAGAAATCAATTGCATTGTTTGGCATACTTTATAACTTTGTGAAACCAAAATTGAACAATAATTTTAGTTTTATTTACGATGAATCAAGAAATTAACATTGTTTGGCTGCGACGTGATTTACGTTTGATGGATAACACAGCATTGAACCAATCGCTAAAAACAGGTTTACCTACCTTACTTATTTTCATTTTCGATGATAAAATTTTGGAAGAATTGTCGCCTGCCGATGCTCGGGTAACTTTTATTCATTCCGAACTTCAAAAAATAGATAACACACTCAGAAACTATGGAACTTCATTGAAAATATTAAAGGGAAATGTTGAAGAAGTTTGGATTAATATTATTAAAAAATATCACATTAGAAATGTGTTTTTTAATCGCGATTATGAACCATATGCTACTGAAAGAGACGAGAAAATACGTTCGCTGTTACAACAAAAAAATATATTTGTACATTCTTTTAAAGACCATGTCATTTTTGAACCACACGAGATCTTAAAATCCGACCAAACACCTTATATAATTTATACACCTTATAAAAATAAATGGCTCGAAAAATTTTATCAGACTCATATTCAAATCGATAATCCCGTTTTTTGTAAAGATTCATTTATACAATTAAATGAAACATTTCCTTCACTTACAGATATTGGTTTTCTGAAATCATCACTAACGGTCACTTCTGCTTTTTTTGAAAATATTATTGACTACGACCAACATCGAGATTTTCCATTTATCAATCGAACTACATTTTTGGGACCTCATTTAAGGTTTGGAACCGTCAGTATTCGTGAAATTGTTTTTAAGGCAAAAAATAATTCCGTTTTTCTTTCAGAGCTTATTTGGAGAGAGTTTTTTATTCAAATATTAAACAGTTTTCCGTACGTTGTAACCCAAAGTTTTAAATCAAAATACGATGCAATAAAATGGCGTAATAATGAAAAAGAATTTCAATTATGGTGTGAGGGAAAAACAGGTTATCCCATTGTTGATGCGGGAATGCGTCAATTGAATGAAACGGGAACAATGCATAATCGGGTACGGATGATTGTTGCAAGTTTTTTGATAAAACATTTGCTAATAGATTGGCGTTGGGGCGAAGCCTATTTTGCCGAAAAATTGTTGGATTTCGAATTGGCTTCAAATAATGGTAATTGGCAGTGGGCAGCAGGTTGCGGTTGTGATGCTGCTCCGTATTTCAGAGTGTTTAACCCGATTATTCAACAAAATAAGTTTGACAAAAATTCTTTGTACATAAAACAATGGATACCAAATTATAATCCCATAATGTACATACAACCCATTGTAGAGCATGCTTTTGCACGAGTACGTGCAATAGAAACCTATAAGAAAGGGTTAGATTTTTCGGTTTAATTTGTTAAATTTTAATACCAAGAACCAAAATATCATCTATTTGTTGAACATTTCCGCGCCACGCTTGAAAGGTATCGAATAATTTTTGTCTTTGTACCCCAACCGGCTGTTCGTGGATTTGTGTCAGAAGCTCAATAAAGCGAAATTTTTTAAATTTTTCGTCTTTTTCGTGCCCAAATTGGTCGATATAACCATCAGAAAACAGATAAATCATATCGCCTTTTTGTAATTGGAAATCGTTTGAGCTGAAAGGATTTTCTTGTCTGTAAATTCCAATTGGCATTTTATCGGGTAAAATTTCAATAAATTGTTTTTCCCGAAAAATGTAAAGCGGTAAATTAGCTCCTGAAAATTGCATTTGTAATGTTTCAATATCAATTATCATCAAACTAATGTCCATGCCATCGCGCGAAGACGAATCGCTTTCGGTTTGGCGAAGTGATATTTTAATTTGATTTCTCAATTCATCGAGGATATTGCCTGATGTTTGGAGTAAATTTTGACTAACAATTTGATTCATAACCGAAATACCGAGCATACTCATAAAACCGCCCGGTACGCCGTGCCCTGTACAATCGGCTGCGGCAATAATTAATTGCCCGCCTGTTTGCTTGAAAAAATAAAAATCGCCGCTCACAATGTCTCGCGGAATGTAGAAGATAAAATATTCTTGAACCATTTCCGAAATACGATTTTCAGTGGGCAACATAGCTCTTTGAATATTTTTGGCGTAGTTGATGCTGTCGGTAATATTTTTGCTCTTTTTTTGAATGTCATCGTTAGCATCAGTCAGTTCGGTATTTATTTCAAGAATCACTTCATTTGCCGATTTCAAATTGTCGGCAATGGCTGATATCTCTTCCTTTTGTTGGTTAATTTCACTATTTTTTTGTAACAATTCTTGATTTGTTACTAATAAATTTTCGGCTTGTGTTTGTATTTCCTCTTTTTGAATCAATATTTCGGCAGTTCTTTCACGTACAATTTTTTCGAGATGTGCTTTTTCGGCTTTCAATCTCCGTATATTTATCAATACAATACCCCAAATTACAAAAATTAGGGCTATCAGATAGAACAAATATGCCCAAATTGTCCGAAACCATGGAGGTTTAACTGTAAACGAAAACGAATTTTCGGGCGATTCAATTCCAAATACATTTCGTGCCTTTACCTTGAAAATGTATTTACCTTCGCGAATATTTGTGTATTCTTTGGAGTTTTGAACGCTCCACTCGGTCCATTTTTCGTCCGAACCTTCCAAATAATAGCTGTATTCTGTTTTTTCAGAATTTTCGAAAAATAATGCTGCTGCCGTAAAAACCAAATCGTTTGAAGTGTAAGGAAATTCGGCGTAATTGACATTTGTCAATTCATTACCCGAAAATATAACCGAATCGCGAATTGCAATTTTCCGTATCACAACATTAAAAGAATCTAATGGATTTAATGTATAACTTTTGTCGTATAAATAAAGTGCATCAGAGGTATTAAAAATTGCATATTTGCCTGTGTTAGAAATGTTTTCGGTATAGATATCATTAAATTTTTGAAAAATATCTTCTTTCGATTGGTATTCTCCCTTTTTATCTCGAATGATATAACCGTGTCGGTAATCCAAGTCTTTGGTTTGATATTGAAACCAGATTGTGTTAAGCGAATCTTGTGTAAAAATATCTGTTCTGTTGTATTGAATGAATTTGTTGAATATTAGATTTTTATCGAAAAAGTTCGTGTTCGGATTGTAGGTATGGACTCCTTTGGGTGTTGCGGCGGTTATAATATGTTTTCCATTTTCAACGGTTATCAAACTAATAAAATTAGTGGAATTTTCGGGTATGCCTTTCAATGTGTCGAATAATTCGATATTTTCCAGACTGTCATTTGTTTTATTTAATCTTGCTTTGCAAATTCCATTTTCTGTTGAAAACCATAAATTACAGTCATCATCAAAAATATAATAACGAACAGATTCAGAATATCCTTTTATTTTGGATATATTAAAGCCATTTTTTGTCGGTTTTGCTTTTAAAAATGATTTATAATAAGTTCCTAAAATAAGTTCATCAGAATTTGGAATTGGTTTAATATCCCACACGTTTTCTTCGTAATAATTCGATTTTGCAGTGGTATCTTCTATTTTATAAAAACCTGAATATGAGGAGCAATACAGATTATTTTTATCTTGAAAAAAGCCCCAAGTTTGCCCGTTAATTTCAGGTATTTTAACAAAATTTTTATTTTTGTTTTGGTAAAAAACGCCGTCGGAACCCGAAATGTATAATTTGTTACGGTAGATAACCGAATTGTATGGAACGCCTGTAAACCCTGAGCTTGGAAGGATATTCGTAAATGGCGAATTGATAAGGACGTACGTTATTTCGTTTCCGGTGCCAACCCAAAGGTTTTTGAATTTGTCGATATAAAAACTTAAAATTAAATTATCGGACAAGCCGTTTTCAATCGTCATTTGATAAAGTATCTTGTAATGAGAATCTGTTACATAAATACCACCAAGCAGCGTTGCAAAAGCAAATTGATTGTTTGGTAGTTCGATGGCGGTAAAAACTTTTTGCTCTTTGTTAATTTGGTCTATTTCCGGGGTTTCTAATTTTTTGAAAGCGTCCTTAGGGTTCTTGGCTTTTTGATTAAACAGCCATAGTCCGTCTGTTCTCGAAACAACTAATATATTTCCGTTACTGATAGGCAACATCGAGAAAAACTGTGATGTTTTAAAAATCTCGCTACCGGGAATCAGTACCAACGAATCGCCGACTAATTTTTTTATTCCAGCTCCCTGTTCTCTCACAAAAAATTGGTTCAAAACTTTAAAACTGCGATGAAAAGTAGTTGGACTATTAACAACAGCAAAACTATCGAGAAACCCAATTTTATTGATGTATATTGCTTTTGATGTTTGAAAAATTAATCGGTCATTAATTAGTGCAATTTGCCAAATGTCTTGAAATTCCCGGAATTTTTTAGGAATCTTAGAGAGTAAGCTGTTGTAGGAAAGTGTGCCGTTTTTTTCTGTTGTTAAATATCCGATTTCGCTTTGTGCACCCAGATAAATTGTTCCATTTTTATCTTTATCAAAACATCGAACAGCTGATAAGTTTGGCAGTTTAAATATCGACCAGTTTTTACCGTCGAATTGAAGCAAACCGTCGCCGTTTCCTACGTATAAAACGCCTTCTCTATTTTCGGTAAAAGCCCAATTTTGAGTGGCTCCTTTGTAAGCTTTTGCCGAATATTTTTGTGTCAGCGGAACACCGTAATATTGAGAGTTTGCTTTTTGTGAAATTATCATTACAAAAAGAAATGCGAAACTTTGTAAAATTATTTTTTTTGTAAAACTCACTTTACTTTATTTTTGATTTATGAAATAAATCAAATTTAGAAAATATTATCAGTCTATTGAAGATTCTATAATGTTTTTTTGCTGATATAATATATTGATAAACAGTGTTATATCTCTGTAATTCTAAAATTTATTATTTTTTTACATTTTGAAACAGCCTTTCAAGTGTAAAATAAAATAAAAATCAAATAATTTACGAAATGCCGGACTATTTGATAATTTTAACTTCTGTAACATCAAACTTGCACATCTAAACGTGTCTGTTTGAAGACAAAACCTTTTAATATTGATACTTTAATTCTTTGTCGGGTCTGTTTTCTTTTTTATTTGCAGGCGTTATTTTTTCTGCAAAATTCCAAAAGCCTTTTTTAAAAATAACTCCATCGTAAGAAAAATCAGGACCGTAGTATTGAAATTGCCCCTCAAATTGCTTTTGAGCAGGAGCCAAATGATCCCAAATAATCATTTTATAATCAGTATCGTATCTTAACACCATGTTGACCTGTTCGGCAAACTCGAAAATGATTCGATGTTGAATGTTGTTTTGATATTGAAAAATTGGTGCTCCGAAATGTGCAATTCCATCGAAAAAACTCAAAACATCAATCAATTTTTTGTTCGAAAAATTTGTGTTACCGTCCCAGCCCAAAAGTGTGTAAACAGTTTGTCCTTTGTTTTTTTTTGATATTATTTTATAATACAAAGCACCGTACCAATTGTCGGCAGTCAATCTTAGATTTTCGGGATTTGGGATTTTGTCCGATTTGTCGTCAAGTGTTATCAATTCAATCTGTTTTTTATTTTTATATTGAACAAAACCGAAATATTTGAAATTTCCATCAGCAAATTGGAGATGCCAAGTAAATATTTTTAATTTTTTATCTTCGGAAGTCAATTTTGATATTTTATTCAATTTATTGAACGGAAATGTAAAAGAATTTTCTTGTTCGAGTGCAAGGTTAAAAATTGAAAGGATTTCAGAATTTAATATCAGAAGTGTAGAATCTTCATTTTCAGAATAAAGAAGATTAAATTTATCAAAAAGTTTTTTTTCTATTGATTCTAAATTTTGAGAATACAAATTAAAACTTGCTAAAAAAAGATATGTCGAAAAAATAAATTTAGTGTATTTTTGCATGAGTTCGATTTTATAATGAATAATAGCAAAGAAAGTGCTTTTGTCGAATTTAACGAAAAATTCTTAAATAGATTGTAGATATAAATTCAAAAAATGAGAGTAGAAAACGACTTAATTGGCTCCCTCCAAATTCCAAAAAATGCTTTGTACGGAATACATACTTTACGTGCACTTCAAAATTTCCCCGACCATACAGCATTTCACTCCGAATGGTACAAAGCCGTTGGCTTGGTAAAAAAAGCTTGTTATTTGACCTACAAAAATTTCAAATCAGAAGTTATAAACAAATATGATATTTCCCAATTGCCGCTTCATTTTTTTGATGATATAGCAATTGATGCGTTGATTGAAAGTGCTGAAGATATTGCAGAAGGTAAATATTTTGATAGTTTTAAAGTGCCTGCAATTCAGGGCGGTGCCGGAACAAGTATCAATATCAATATAAATGAAATAATTGCTAATATCACTTTAATTAAAATAGGAGACAATCCGGGTAATTATACACTGGTTGATCCTTTCATTCATGCCAATGTTTATCAATCGACCAACGATGTAATTCCAACTGCGTTGAAAGTTGCGGCAATGGTTCTTTTAAGTGATTTGGAAGAAAAAATTAATACTTTGAGATACAAAACAGAAGCCGCCGAACGTAAGTACCGCAACACCTTGCGAGTTGCATACACTCAAATGCAAGAAGCTGTTCCGTCTTCTTTTGGGAAACTTTTCGGAGCATACAATGAAGCTTTGTCTCGCGATTGGTGGCGAGTTTCTAAATGTTTTGAGCGTATAAAAACAGTCAATATCGGTGGCGGTGCAATTGGTACAGCTTTGGCGGTTCCTCGTTATTTTGTGATGGAAGTTGTGCGTAATTTACAAAAAATCACACAACTACCAATTACGGGAAGCGAAAACTTATGCGATGCAACCTCAAATTTAGATTCCATTGTTGAAGTGCATGCTGTTCTAAAATCACACGCCGTAAACTTGGAAAAAATGGTTTCCGATTTACGACTGTTAGCTTCCGATGTACATGGCACAAAGGAAATTGAGATTCCTGCACGACAAACCGGAAGTTCAATCATGCCCGGAAAAATTAACCCCGTGATTCCCGAATTTGTAATTTCAGCAGCACATAAAATTTATGCAAACGATATGTTAATCACATCATTATCTTCACAAGGTTGTTTAGAATTGAATGCATATATTCCCACAATCGGGCATGCTTTATTAGATAGTATCAAGTTGCTTATAGCTGTTGATAAAACAGTGTACGAAAATTTTTTTGAGGGATTGAATGTGAACGAAAATCTAACCATTTCGCAAATGGCTGAAATGCCGGTTATTACAACGGCATTAGTTCCTTATCTTGGTTATGGAAAGGCATCTGAAATTGCAAAATATATGAAAATTAAAAATATAAACGTTTATCAAGCCAATGATGAGCTCAAATTTATTGAACCCGAAAAGTTGTCGAAACTGCTGACAGTTGATAATTTATTAAAATCCGGTTTTTCAATATCCGATTTACTTTGAAAATAATAATTAGAAAGATTGAGATATTTCGCAATAAATTATCATACATTTGGTTCTGAATATTTTTACAATTTATTTAAAATTTGAATAATGAAACGGCCATGAATTTGATAAAACACACAACGGCATAGCCCTCACGAACACAAAAAAATAAATTAAAAAGTGAGTAAAAGCATGATTATATAATAGGAATCGAATAATTTGTTGGAAATCTGCAAAACGTGTTGTTTTGCTGTCGCAAAAATATCTCGCCAAAATAAAATATAAACAGATGAAAACTAAATTGTTTTTTATAGTCTTAATTTCAATTGTTATCTTTAACGACCCGGTTTTTGGGCAAAAAATCAATCCCAAAGATGAAATAAAGAAAACTTTAAGTGCTGACGATTTAACGGTCATTCAGGAATCAGATGATAATTTTTTATCAGCAGAAAATTTTGCTAAATTAGCTTTCGAAGATTTTGAAAAAGCGAGGGATTTACGCCAAAAATCGGAAACAGTTTCAAAAAAAGAAGCTAAAAAATTGTTAAAGCAAGCCGAAAAACTCGAAAAAAACTGTTACTCAAACTATGAAAAGGCAAGTGTATTGTACGAGAAATCCTACAAAGCAGCATATAACGTGTATAAGCGAAATCTCTCACTTTTAGTTGAAAACTGCGAACTCGAAAAAAAACGTAATATTGTTGATTATCAGAAAGATGCAGTCGATTCCTATAAAAAATCTGTCTCCGACAGGAATAAAGCCTCTCGTTCCAAATCAGTCTCGGAAAAATACAGTTTGCTTAGAAGTGCCGATGGCACAGCCAAAACAGCCATCGAAACTGAAATTAAAGCCATCGATGATTATTATGAATGGACTTCCACTGCTTTGGATTTGGAAAAAAAAGCAACCGAAGATTCTGTTATAATCGCCCAAAATTCGGCGAAAGATACGCTGATTGGGTCGAATGTTAATGAAAATGAGTTTGATATATATAAACCCGATACCTTAAAAAAAGTCACAATCGTTGAACCCGAGAAGCAGAATAATGTCATTTTCAAAATACAATTTGCCGCATCAAATAATGAATTATCGACCCCAAAATTAAGACAAATTTTGCCCGGAAATACAGTCATAAATAATGAAAAAGATGGTGATTGGTACAAATATACTTTTGGAAATTTTAAAACATACGAAGAAGCTTGGAATGCAAAAAAGAACATGAATATTTCAGGTTCGTTTGTTGTTGCATATAAAGATGGAAAACGAAGCGATGTGAGGCAAACCGTTTCTGCCGAAAAGTTTACTAAAATGTCCGGAAACATAGCTTCCGGCGAAAAATCGAATGTGAGTACAGGTGAATACGAATATCGGATTCAAATAGGAATGTCGCGATTACCGGCTGACGATGTTCAATTAAAAAAAATAAATCCGACTTCTGAGCCTGTTAAAATCAGTCATTCCGGAGGGTGGTACAAATATACTGTCGGAAGATTTTCGAGTGAACAAGAGGCGGAAAATTTCAAAAAAAAATATGGTTTATCGAAAGCAAAAATTGTTCATTTCTGCGGTGATACACAAATATAATAAACAGTTGTAATGCTTTTGTGCCATGCCAAAATTCGACAATTGGTTTGTGTATTCCGCACTTGCCCTTATTTTATATGGTGGAGTCGATTTTTTATATAAGGCTGCTGCACATTTTCAATGTTCGAGTCGCAGAATACTAAATACTTCGGCGATTACTGTTTCTTTTTTATCATTGTTATTTATTCTAATTACAAAAAGTGCATTTGCTAATTTTGAGTTACTAGTCCTGTTTGCATTGATTAATTCCTTTTTTTTTGCTGTAGGAAGTATATCTAAAATACAATCACTCAAATATATACCAAGTTCTTATGCCTTTCCGGTTGCAAAATTAAATTCCGTTTTTTTGATTTTGTATTCGATTGTTTTATTCAACGACAAACCAAATGCACTTCAATGGACAGGAATACTTATCTCTGTTTCCATACCGATATTCTTGGGGTTGAGTATGCAAAACAAAAATAACGTAACTCATTCCAATGTAAGGTTAAAAGGTCTATTTTTTGCTGTAATCGCAGCTTTTTCAACATCGTTTTCAATGCTTGCCGGAAAATACGCTTCAAGTTCAGTTCCAAACCTCAATTATATGTTTGTCTCATATCTTTTTGTTGTATTTTACACGTTGATTTTAAATAGAGTAGGAGAGTCGCCCGAAAAAGAAAAACTTCATAAGTATTATAATAAAATATTACTTTTTGGAATTCCAATTGGTATTTTAAATTTTGCGGGATATTATTTTGTTTTACAGGCTTTTGCATCAGGTCCTTTATCTTTGATACAAGGAATTACATCAAATTCTTTCGTGATTTCGGTTCTTTTGGCAATTCTGATTTTTAAAGAACGATTTACTTATAAAAATGCAATTGTTGTGGCACTTGCTGTTATTTCGATTCTGTTAATCAAAATATTTTAACGAGTTATTTTGAAGTCAGAACAGAGTATTTTTTGTGTTAATGTATTTTTGTTCTAATTCCAACAAAATTTTCTTGTTTTCCAAACCACCTCCGAAACCTATCAATGCCCCGTTTTTACCAATAACACGATGACACGGAATGAGTATGGCAATACGATTTGCTCCGTTTGCCGAAGCTACGGCACGAATGGATTTTATATTTCCGACTGCTAAGGATTGTTCTGAATACGAACGAGTTTCTCCGTAAGGAATTTTTAGTAATTCTGCCCAAACTTTTTTCTGAAAATCGCTGCCCACAGTTACAATGGGAAGTGAAAATTCCTTACGTTTTCCGTTAAAATATTCACTTAACTGTTGCTCAACTTGGTAGAACAATTCGTTTTCACCCTCGGAAATGTTCGTTTTCAAAAGATTTTCTAATTTCTTGATTTGCGATGAAAGTCGCTCGGGATCCGCAAATTCTAAAAGACAAATTTTATTATCGAAAATCCCGCAAAGTAACTTACCTAGCGGGGTGATAATTGTTTTTGTAATTATCGCCATTATTTCATATAAATTAAAATTACTGCTTCGGATTCTGATTTTCCGGAACGCAAATTTACAGTTTTCACATTGTAACCATCGTTGATTGAAATTTTTTTTGATGATTGATTGTCGGAATTTCCGCATTCACTATGTAATATGATATAATTCGATCTTGCGGGCAATAAGGTTTCAACAAATGTCTTAGAATCGGTGGCTGTTACTTGCGAAATGAGTAATCCGTTTAAATAAATCTTTGAAAACACTTTGGACTCCATATTTCCTTTAATTTCTATTATGATATTTTCGTTGAGTAGATACACAAATTCGGTGTATTTCAACTTCTTTCCGTTAAATTTAGTCGGAAACATGGGGTTTTCTTTCAAAAACATTTCAATTTTTGGTTCTTCTTTGACGTAAATTGTCATGCTTGAATCAAAATTTGAACAAACAGTATCCATCGGAAGCCAACTCCCGTTTTTGTCTCCGTCTATATCTTCGATACGTAATTTTGTATAATTCGACATGCTTCGCCCCGAAATTAAAAATTCGCCGTTCGAGTCGCTTAAAGCTTTGTCATCATTGTATTTGGTTTGAATTTGAAGTCCGGGAATCGGTTCCGATGTTTGTAAGGAAATCACTTTCCCGCGTACAAGGTAATCGACTACCACACCGTATTGTGCTGCAATATTTTGGCAAAAACCGAAAATGAGGCCGATAAATGTTAATATAAATTTTTGAAAAAAAGTAAGTTTAACTTTTTTACAGAAGGCAAATGTTTTCATATAAAACGACTTAGTGTGTTCAGGTCTTCGGAAAATAATATCCGAATGTGAAATTTACGTCTTTTTTTAGAAAAAATCAATTGACATGAAATACTTCTTTCAAAATCAGTGCTTTTTACTTTTGATTTGATTGTACTTTTTTCGTTCTTCGCAATTTTTTAAGATTTCTTCTTTTTCATTTTCGTCAAAATCGCCCCAAAAATAGACTTCTTTTTGAGTTCTGAAGCAGGAAATACAAATTTTATCGTCGTTGTAATGACAATTTCGTATGCAGGGATTTTTAATATTTTCAATAGTTGTTTCACTCATTTCAGTTTTATTAACTTGGTTATCTTTTTCGAGTAAAAAATATTTCAAATCATTTTTTTCCGGCAACTTAAACAATCCTGTCTGAAACGATAAATACGAAAGTCCTTTCAAGTATTTCATTTCTTGATTTTCAATTTTTTATTAGACCAATTCATTTATTTTATGAGTAAAAATAATAATTATTGGTACGTTATAGTGTCTTTTTTTTTAGTAAAATATCTCGCTTTGGAACATTGAATTCATTGGAGTGGAAATTATCATAGTCTAATTTAATTTTTGAATAGTGATTGATAAATTCATCTGCCATATTTTCAGAATTTAACATACTTTCAATTTCTTCATCTATAACTTCTACACTAAATTCTTTAAGATTATTAAATAGTAGAAAAATTTCTTTTATGACTTTAATATCTGTATTCTGTGCCATATTAATAGTTAAATATTCAACAAAATCATTTTTTAGAATTGTGGTTATTTTTATTTCTGTTTGTTTAGTTGTATCAATTTCAAAAAAATTGCTTGTATATTTTTTCTCTTGGATTTTTTTTATGACAAATTCTTTAATTCCTTGTTTTTCAAGCTTTTTTATTAAAGTATTACTTCTAATTTGTGGAGTAAATATGACTTTCAATACGTAAGGCAACTCATTAATCTCGTTTTTCATTTAAAGTAATTTATTTGTTTAAAAAAATGGTAATTTTAATAGCAATATTATGTTATAATCAGTGTAAATTAAATATAAAAATGCGAAACTAAGTTATTTGTAGTGAAAAATAATTTCCTCTAAAAAGTCAAAATATAAAATTTTCATTTTTATTATACCGCTAAGAAAAATATTCAGAAAATTTGAACATTTTTTTCTTTTACAGAAACTACTTTTCGGAATAATCTCAATAGTGGTCAAATGATATAACCTTTTTGATGTTGTAATTTTTTGTATTTTCAGAATGACATGTGTATAAATTTATCATGTTTATAAAATCCTTCGTTTTTTTTGAAGTTTCATCGTAACAGAATCAAATCCAGTTTTGTTGTATATTACTGATTTGTAGGTTGTTATTGAGGCTTTCAGCATAATAACTTTGATGTCTTTCTCCAAATTACGAATCCCGTTTTACAGTTAAATTCCGTCCAAATATTTATGAAACTGTTTAATATTTTTGAATTTGTTTTATTATGACTATCTCCGGCATTTATGCCGTAGAATATAAGGAAACAAAATCGGGCTTTAGCCCTCCAAAAAAGCAACTAAATTTTTGGCTAAAGCCTTTGTTCGGGTTTTTAGAACACGGCATAAATGCCGGAGATAGTCAATAAGTAAATTATCTCTATTTTTAAACAGTTTCTGTGTCTGATTTCTGTCAAAACAATTTTTATATTTTTCTCCTCATCGCATTTTTGCAATGCGGTTATACCGTTATTGGTAACAATAGAATCCAGTGGGAGAGAATTCAAAATTTCTTTATACAGAAAACATGAAGTTTCGTTGCAATCTGCAATGAGAACTATTGGACTTTTTGCTGTCATTTTCTTTTGTTTGGATTAGTTTTCAAGATACTTACATCAACGTATAGGCAATTTGTTTTGTATTTATTATATATAACTGATTTGTAATTTTCTCAATATTAAGTATTTGCAAAATTT
>DYMH01000160.1 GCA_020721645.1 Draconibacterium orientale | reverse complement strand
ATGTATGCAAATTTATTTTCACTTTTTTTACTTTAAATACAGACTCTAATTAATTACTTTAAAATTTATCAAAAATGAAAAAAAATTTGCTACTCGTTTTAATTGTCGCTTTTGCCATAAATTCCTTCGCACAGGAAAAAACCGAAATCAATCGACGTTTACGCTCGGGTGTTTCAATAAAATTAGGACTTTTTGCCCCAACCGAAAAATACGGTTATGTGAAAAATGACGAAATAGGCGATAAAGTATCCTCGCCGGGCATCAATTTTCAATTAGGAACCCGCTTCTATTTCGGTCCGGCAATAGCCAATAAAATTCGTTTCGGAATGGATATTTCGGCACTCGACATATCCTATGCCGAACTCAAAATAAAAAGCTCCTATCCCTACGATGCAGGTTCGGGAACTTTAAATTTAGGATTTCTTGGTTTAGGACCTATTTTTAGTTTCGCACCCAATAAAAATATCGGACTAGATGCTTATGTAAAAGCCTTGCCCACAGTGAGCCGCTACGAATATAAATTCGATGATACAACAATGGGGGCACAGGGATTTGGATTTTCAGGAGTATTTGGCGTTGGACTCCGAGCCAGAGCGTTTTTTACAAGTATTGAATACAATTGGGGTAAAGTTGATTACACCTTCGATGATGATGATGAATTGACTGCTGATAATTTACTCATTAATAATTTAAGAATCTGTATCGGTGTAAAATTTTAATTTGATAGATATGAAAAAAAATCTGATATTGTTTATATTGAGTATAATCTCAATGTCTGCATTCTCGCAAAACTCAAACCCACAGGAGATTATCAAGAAAGGCAATAAAGTTTTTGTCGAAATTGCCGATGAAGATTCTCGCGGCGGCGAAGAATATTTTGTTCGTGCTTTAAAAGAATGGAATTATTGGGTTGTAGCCGAAAATCTGGAAAACGCCGATTTCATCATTCAACTTAATCTCGACAAAAAAGCGATGGGAAAAAAGACTTCATGGGCTGTTTTAAAAGACAAAAACGGGAATCTTATAAAAACAACCAAAAAGGCAAGTGCACATGTTTCGGCTTTCAACGGTTACAATCCGTTCAGAGCTTCAGTCGATGAATTGGTCTATAAAATTTTGAAAAAAGAATTTAGATAAAAATCATTAAAATAAAAAAGCTGAATTATTTCAGCTTTTTTTTATCGAATCAATGTCCAATTACAAAATTGAACAATTGCTAATTCCTATTGCAATATTTTTTTTTTGGACAAGAAAAATGAAACAAATTTCAAAAATCAGAGTATAAATATTTAAAAAACACAATAATCATTCGTCAAATCAGTTTATTATAATAGAGCTGCCGAAAATTGGAAAAAAGTATTATCTTTGCAATGAAAAGCTTTTACAAAATTTTTTAAACACTATAAAATATGAAAAAAATTATTGTCGCCGCAGGATTATTTTTATTTGTCGGAAGCATATTTTTAAGTTCGTGTAAATCCTCAGGTCGATTATGTCCTGCTTATCCGCCGACACCGAGGCAAGGAGCATCAATTCAAAATCACAACAACAATAATGTTGCTTTTGTGGCTGCCCAAAAAGAACTTTAATTTTAAAAAATAGATTCAGATAATCTGAAATACAAGGAAAGTTTGTAAATTTGTTTTTACAAACTTTTCTTTGTTTCTTTTTGTTGATACCTAATAAATTAAAATGTGAAAAATTTTTGGCTGTTATTTTTCTTTATGATGCAAGTGGCAAGGAGTTTTGCACAAGGCGAAATTGATGATGAACGGAAAATTTATTTTAGAAACGAGAAAACCTTTGAGTTCAAATTAAATTCCAACGGTTGGGGCTTGAATTATCGCTTTGCCAAACGCATAGATGCTGCAAAAAAATTCATGTATGACGGCGACATGAACATCATGAAACACCCCAAAGAAACTAAGCAATACGGGCTTTATTCAAATTCAACACGTTTTGTATACGGAAAACTCAATTACGTTGTCAATTTTCGCACATCAATCGGTCGGCAACGCGAATTTTTTCGCAAATTCGACAGAGGCGGCGTTGCAATTCGGGTTTTCGGTTTGGTCGGAGCAACGGTTGCAGCCCTGAAACCGATTTATTATCAGGTGATAAACGCTGCCGGCGAAACTGATGAAATAAAATTTGATTTGAATTTGCCGAATTTTTATATTATCGGGTTAGCTCCTGTTTATAAAGGTATCAGCGAAATAAAATTTGTGCCCGGAGCTTTTGCCAAAGTAGGAGCGAGCTTCGAATTCAGCAAAAAAGATAACAAAGTAAGAGCCATAGAAGCCGGATTTTGTTTCGATGCCTATCCCAAAAAAATTGAAATCATGGCAACGGAAGATAATTACGCATTTTTCCCTACGGTTTATGTGAGTTTTCGATTCGGTCGGGTAGTCAGCGGTTATCATCTTAAAGAAGTTGATGAAGGAACGCCGATTGTGGAATAATTAAAAATGCGAATCAATTTCTATGGGAAAAATAATTTTACATCAAGGTGATATCACCAAATATTCGGCAGATGCCATTGTAAATGCGGCAAATACAAGTTTGCTGGGCGGCGGCGGTGTTGATGGTGCGATACATGATGCGGCAGGTCCGGAGTTGCTCGAAGCGTGCCAAAAACTCGGAGGTTGCCAAACCGGTTCGGCAAAAATTACCAAAGCATTCAATCTTCCTGCCAAATTTGTTATTCACGCCGTTGGTCCCGTGTATCGAGACGGAACAGCAGATGAGGACAAACTTTTGGCAAGTACCTACAAACGTTCGTTAGAATTAGCCGTTGAGCATGGGGCAAAATCTGTGGCGTTTCCCAATATCAGTACCGGCGTTTATCGTTTTCCCAAACATGCAGCCGCTTCAATTGCCATTCGGGCGGTGAAATCATTCCTAAAAAATCACCAACAAATCGAAACCGTAGCATTTATAACTTTCGACGACGAAAATTACAACATTTACAAAGAGAAATTAGATTTAAGAGGTGAATAATTGGATATTGTTCTAGTTGTGGGGAAACACATAATGCACATTGGCACTTTTTTAAGATTGAACAAAATTTTGCCAAAATTGGAATGGGGATTTTAAAACAATCAATTTTTTTAAAAGCATTTTTTTTTCGATTTGTCGATATTTTTAGAGTTTCTGTCGAATAATATCTGTTTTCGACATATCTTTTTGTAATTTTGGGTAAATCTGCTCTCGAAATGAAATCAAATTTTACTCAATATAAGTCGTATTACGCAATTGCATTTCATTGCTCTGCGTGGATTTTGTTCATTTTTTTGCCCGAGTTTCTTAACGAAATGCCCTTCAATCAAACTTTTTTCTTCCAACGTTTAATAATGACTTTTGTTTATATCGGGCTTTTTTATTTGAATTATTTTTATATCACTCCCAAATTTCTGAAACAAGATAAATTATTATTTTTTGTTTTTTTTATTTTCAGCGGATTACTTCTGATGTTTTTGGTTGATAAAAGTACAATGTCGCTGATAAAGAATGATATGCCGATGAAACCTTTTAATAATTTTTATAAAGAAAAAAGTCATGATTTCGATGGAATGCTTATTTTTAGAAATGTTACAACAGGAATCATTATTTTTTCGATAAGCACATTACTTCGCCTCTATCAAATTTGGATTAACAAGGAACAAGCGTACGAAAAATCGGAGAAAGAGAAAGTAAAATCGGAATTATCGTTTTTGAAATTGCAAATCAATCCTCATTTTTTGTTTAATTCATTGAACAGTATTTATTCATTGGCAGTTAATCAATCCGAAAAAACGGCAGAAGTTGTTTTAAAACTCTCGGATTTAATGCGTTACATGATATATACGGCTTCCGAAAAATTAGTTCCGATAGAAAATGAAATTTCTCATATACAGGATTATATCGAACTGCAAAAATTAAGGCTTTTCGATGTGGTAAAAATTCAGTTCGAGACTGCGTCAATTCCCCAAGGATTTTATATCGAACCCATGTTGTTAATTCCTTTCGTTGAAAATGCATTCAAGCACGGTATCAGCTATGCGGCGAAATCGGAAATCAGTATCTATGTCTTAATAAAAAATGGTTTTTTAGTATTTCGTACCGTAAATACAATTTTTGAAACCATCCCGGAGTTTCCGGACAATTCCGGACTGGGTTTGAACAATGTAAAACGCCGATTGGAATTGCTTTATGCCGAGAATTACGAATTGGAAATCGACACCAAACGAAATATTTTTACAGTATATTTGAAAATTAAACTTAAAACATCTGAATGAATTGCTTAATTGTGGACGATGAGCCTTTGGCTCAAGATTTAGTCGCAAATTTTATTGCAAAAATTCCGTATTTGCAATTGGTCGGAAAATGCAAAAATGCCTTGGAAGCCGGCGAAATACTTAAAAAACAATCTGTTGATTTATTGTTTCTCGATATTCACATGCCCGATATTTCAGGCATCGAATTTGTAAAAAACGGAGAACATCTGCCAATGATAATATTCACAACAGCTTATTCTCACTATGCTATGGAAGGTTTTGAATACAATGCAGTAGATTATCTTTTAAAACCATTTTCGTTTCAACGATTTGTAAAAGCTGTAACCCGTGCTTTTGGCTTGTATAATTTAAAAACAAAATCGAGAGACAATTCAATCAAAAAAGATTATATTTTTGTCAATTCAGATTATAAACTTGTTAAATTAAATTTCAGTGAAATTCTTTACATCGAAGGATTTAAAGACTACATTAAAATTATTACAACCGACTCCAAACCCATTCTGACACATTACAGCTTGAAAGCAATGGAAGAAATTTTACCCGCCAATCGGTTTGTGAGAATTCATCGTTCGTATATTATTTCCATCGACAAATTAACGAGTATCAACAAAGGCAGTGTGCAAATTGGAAAACAAAATATATCGGTAGGCGAAAATTATAAAAAGCATTTATTCGATATTTTGAAAATTGAATAAAACATTATTCGCAACCTATTCCCAAGCTATCTAAATTGCGAATAGTACAAATCGGAAGTTCATTATTTTCGAGTTTTTTCAGAACAAACAAACCTGTTTTTTCGGCATCGGCTTTTGTACGAAATGGTTTTCGACCCGATAATGCCGGTATTTCGGTTTGTTTAATCATAATTTTGCGGTTTACCGAAATTGTATAGCCCCAACTCTTGCTGTCGATAGTAAAAACGTTGAGCAGAAAAATTGGGGACTCAGGTTTTTTACTTTCATTTTTACAAGCAGTCAGGGCTGTCATTAAACCAAATATGCAACTCAAAAAAGATATTTTAATCATCTTCATTTTCAGTATCATTAGGATCGAATCTCCAAATATCATCGAAACGCGAACTGCTGTTTCTTCCTGTCAGAATATACGCTTTATTTTCGATAGAAAATGACGCAGCCTCTGACCTGGCAGCTCCTTCAAAACTTGTTTTTTGTTTCCAGAGGTCGAAATCCGGGTCGTATTCCCAAGTTATTATTCCCGTGGCATTTTGCCCGCCGGTGGCAATATATCCTTTTCCGTTCTCGGCAAAACCAACCGAATTATTGCCTACCATGTTATACAAATCATCATACCCATCGCTCGAAGTGTCGTAAATATCACGGAGTTGTGACCAATTTGCAACTTGGGGGTCGTACATCCATAAATCTGTTTCAAAGGTTCCGTTGTCTATTCCTGTGGTTACGTAAGCTTTTTCACCAATAACAAAAGCCACCGCATCTTTCCGTTTAGCTCCTCCAAAACTGATTATCTTTTCCCAAACGTCAGTTTCGGGGTGATAACAATAGAAATCTTTCAAATAATTTCCGTCATATCCCGTTCCGATATACCCCAAATTGTTGATACTGAATGCAACACTTCCATACCGTGCCGTACCTGCAAAATCGGCTTTTTGTGTCCATAAATTGCTTGCGGGGTCAAACTCCCAAAAATCTTTAAGTTTCGTTGTCCCATCGTAACCCGTTCCGATATAGCCTTTCGTATCGGTTCCGAAACCGACCGCAGAATTTCGTGCAACACCCGGAAAATCAGCTTTTTGAGTCCAATAATTTCCTTCCGGAATGTATTCCCAAAAATCGCTCAATCGTATTTCTCCGTCATATCCGGTGCCGATATATCCGCGATTGCCTATCGAAAAAGCCACAGCATCGTTTCGCGAAACGCCTTCAAAATCAGATAATTTTACCCAGTTTCCAACAAGCGTGTCATCGGTTTCGTTATCACAGGAAACCATAAATACTCCCATAATAGCGGCAAAACAATCGCTCTTTTATAAATCAATAATGTGCTTGTTCTCATGATTTTTATTATTTTTTGAATATCCAAACATATCCCTAACTCAGGAACTACGAAAATTTAATAGACCAACAAGCCTTTTGTTTCGACAAATCCCATTTCTCTCGCTGTTTTCCTACAATCCATTTCCTTTCTCATTATAAAACTCAATTTGATGTATGCTTTTGGCATTTAGTCCACAATTTTCCTTTGTAGGTCGAATATTTTTTTATTCAGAATACCAAAATTGTTAATTCGCTAATAATTTTTATTGAATTGAAATGAAGCGAACAACTTGGACATTTGTCATTATCAGTCTGATATTTTTTTCGTGCGAAAAATCGAATTTGCCCAACAGTAAAACAATTGGTGCCAATTTAATAGAATCCGATGCACGTATTATTATGATCGATACATTTAAAGTCGAATTATCGACCGTTATCATCGATTCGATGGTAACTTCGGGCTTTAATCAGATGTTGGTCGGCAATTACAGCGACGGGGAATTTGGAATTATTACAGCTCAAAGTTATTTTGAAATCGGCTTGCCCACAGCAGAATATATTACTTCCGAAAGTGTTTTCGATTCCTTGGAACTCGTTTTGCACTTTTCGGGATATTCTTACGGCGATACAACACAATTGCAAACCATGAAGGTGTATCGACTGTCGGAACCGATGGTTGAAAGTTCAACAGGCTATTTCTACAACACAACACAATTTGCACGATTGCCCGAAATTCTCGGACAAAAGGATTTTCACCCCGAATTTTCCGAAAGCGATGAATTGACCATAAAAATTGATGCTGTTTTTGCCGTCGAGTTGTTTAACTTTTTCAAAATCAATCACGAAAATGTTTCGGCAGAAAGTTATTTTTTAGATTATTTCAATGGTATTGTTCTCGAAAGCAATTCGCAGACTAACGCTGCAATTGTTGGATATTCGGGAATTGATACAAGTGCTTATTTCAGATATTATTATATGCTTATCCGCAAATCACCCCAAGTAATCCCATCTATAAGAAACAGA
>DYMH01000033.1 GCA_020721645.1 Draconibacterium orientale | reverse complement strand
CCGCTAAGATAACTATTTTTTTCTTTTGGTGCAATTTACGGATAAGCATAAAAAAATTTCCATTTTTATTTTTCTTTGGTTTAGTTTTGGGGTAATATCAGCACAGGTAACCGAAAAAGAAGCCGATTTGAAAAAATTTACCGGCGACACTCTTACAGGCTGGAAAACCGGCGGAATGTTCAGTATCAATTTCGGACAATCGGCACTCTCCGAGCAATGGGCGGCAGGCGGCGAAAATTCCATTTCTTTGAATGCAATTACAGGACTTTTTGCCAATTATAAAAAAGCTAATTCGAGCTGGGACAATACTTTGGACTTGGGTTATGGTTTATTAAAACAAGGAAAAAAATCCAAAGCTATGAAAACCGATGATAAAATAGATTTTTCATCGAAATATGGTCAAAAAGCAACAAAAACCTTGTATTATGCTGCTTTGTTGAATTTTAAAACTCAGTTTGCCGAAGGTTTTGATTATGCAAAAGATTCAACCCATTCCATTTCAAATTTCATGGTTCCGGCATACCTCATTGCAGCACTTGGAATGGATTATAAACCCAAGGGAAATTTAAGTGTGTTTTTGGCTCCTTTGACCGAAAAATTGACTATCGTAAACGACCAAAATTTTGCCAACAACGGAGCTTATGGTGTTGATGCTGCTGAATATGATTCGATTACCGGAACAATAACTAAGCAGGGTAAAAAATTGAGGTCGGAAATCGGCGGATATTTGAAAATTGCATACACCCGAGATTTAATGAAAAACGTGAATTTGCAGACAAAACTCGATTTGTTTTCAAATTATGCTCACAATCCCCAAAATATCGATGTGAATTGGGAAATGCTCATTGCCATGAAAATCAACAAGTACATCAATGCTAATATTTCGACACAAGTGATATACGATGATGATACACGTTTCCCAATCGACAAAAACGGAGATGGTACACCGGATTTACTCGGACCGCGAATTCAATGGAAGGAAATGTTTTCGCTGGGTATTTCCGTCATATTTTAATGAGTCCGGTATAATAAGCCGCATGGCGATTGTATTTGCAAAATTATCAAATCACAAAATACTGTTTTACAGTTAATTAGAAAATAGCCTTGCGGCTTTGATTTCACAAATTCAGCTTTTTATACCGAAATCTTTAATAAGTTTCCGAATATATACTAAGCACGGTCATAAATTGCGTTTTACAAATTGTTTATCTATTTGATATTAAAAGCAATCAGCATATCAGCACATCAAAAAATCAACCAATCAAAGTATAACTTTTCAAAGATTTAAATTTATTGAAAAGTTATATTTTTTTATAACACTTCGGATTCAAATTTTCCGTTTTGAACTCTCGTTTCGATGACATCTCCTTTTTTGACATCTTTTGAATTTTTAAGCAATTTCCCGTTTAACAGTGTCATTGAATAGCCTAATTTCAGGATATTTTGAGGATTTTCGGATTCTATGCGTTGTTGTAACAATTCGACTTTATGAGCTGCATTTGAAAGATATAATTTTGTAGATTCTTGAATGTTTTGTTTTTTACGCTTCAATACAAATCGAATGTTTAGAAAACGAAATCGAGACGAATTTTTAATTTTTTCGGGATATTTCTCTAAAAAATATTTTTCAATTGAAATACGGTTTTGGCTTTTGTTTCTAACATTGTTTGCAACTTTTGAAAGTAAAAATTTTTCTTTTTCTACAAATGTATTTGTAATGGATTTTAACAACATGGAATTTTTCTGAATCTGTGTTAATTTTGTAAAAGTAAGTTCTTTCACATTTCTACTTAATATATCGACCGATTCTTGTAAAAATATATCAAACTCTTTTATTTTGGAAATTAAAAAAACAGCAGCCGCTGTGGGCGTTTTAACTGTTGTATGTGCAGTAATATCGGCAATAGAGCTATCTCTTTCGTGCCCGATACCTGTAATTACCGGAAGCGGGAATTGTGCAATATTCAGAGCCAAATCATAATCATCGAAACAGCTCAGGTCGAATTTGGAACCACCTCCGCGAACAATAACGACAATATCGAAATTTTTCAATTCTTTGTAAATACTATCCAATGCTTCGATAACGGAGTACTGTGCATTTTCACCCTGCATTAAAGCGGGAAAAAGTTTAATCCGAAACGCATATCCAAATTCATTATTTTGAATTTGATCCATAAAATCTCCATATCCGGCAGCTGTTTCCGATGAAATAACGGCAATTCGTTGAGGAACAAGAGGAAAATCGATCTCTTTGTTCATGTCGATAACACCGTCTTCTTCTAATTTCTTGATAATTTGAATTCGGCGACGTTCAAGTTCGCCAAGCGTGTACGTCGGGTCTATATCGTTAATATTCAGACTGTAACCATAAATTTCGTGAAATTCGACACTTACGGAAATGAGAATTTTCATTCCTGCCTCTAAATCACTCCCCGTAATGCTGCGAAAATAGGGTTTAATCATTCGGTAAAACGATGCCCAAATAACGGCACGGGCTTTTGCTGCAAGTTTGTCGGTTTCGGGCTGTTTTTCGGATAATTCGAGATAGGCGTGACCTCTGTTTTCATTAATTTCGCTAATTTCGGCAACAATTTTATAACTTTGGGTAAATTTCTCCGCCAAAGTTTTCTTAACCAAAATATTTAATTCCGAAAGAGATATAAAATCTACCATGTAATTGAAAATTAAATGTGTACGGAGTTTTACAAGAATAATTATTTTAATTTATAACGCAACCTTAAAACGCCGTTTTCGTACGAATATGTTGTGATTTCAAATTCTCCGATTTCGGAAGTATTTTTCACATGCTCTCCGCTGCACGGGCAGGAATCGTATGTGCCGATACGAATTATACGAACTGTTTCGCCGGCAGAATCGGGTAAATTTTTCAAATCAAATTCTTTTTCGGCATCAGGTCTTTTTAGAAATTCTTCGGTAACATACTGACATTTTATAATTTCATAATTAACAGCCGTATTTATATCTTCAATTTCATTTTGTGATAAATTTCTGTCGAAATAATAATCACATTTTGATTTTTTACGTTCGATGTGGTTACTGAACGAGCGATTACAACCAAACATACGAACCATTGTTTGGTTCAGGATATGCTCTGCTGTGTGCATTGGAGCAAAATAATTTTTGGTATTTTCGGTGAATTGATTGTCCATTGTTTTTATCGAATTTTTCGGTCAATTAAAATTGACCTCATTGAGTTTCGTTTTTTTGTAAATGTCATACATTTTATTGATTTTCAGAATAATGTCGTAATCATTCGACCGCAAAATATAAGCTTTATCAATATCACAATAGGCAATAAAATTGTCGAGTTCTTCGCCGTTCAAACCGGTTAATTTTGAAACCAGAGTTTTATTATATCGCTCATCTGCAATGCGGTCGAAAGCATCTTTTTGTTCCAATTCTGCAATTTTTTTCAATTGTTTTTGGCGATTTGAACTCAATGGAAGTTCAAAACCTACTGATTTTGAGGCAACTATCATTGCCAATTCTTCCTTATCAACCAAAGACAAGATGTATTGTTGAACATTTTCTTTGGATTTATCAACAGTAATTGGAATGCGAGCAAAATCGAATTTGAACTCATTCCAACGTTGTGCAAAAATATCAATTTCCGGGAGATAATAAGACCGTTCGTTCAATGCGATGTTGTAAATATTCATTTTATCGACCAAAGAATCAGCAAAACTAATGACCTGCGGATAATAGCCCATCGAGGATATTCGGAGGAAGTCTGTATTTATCAATGTAAAATGAAAAAAGCCCAAAGAATCGCTCATCACGCCGGTTCCGCGGTGTAAATTTACAATTTGTGCAAAACGAACCGGATGCCCATTCGATTGATTTACAATACGTCCGGTGATTTCGATGATATCCGTGGGATTATAAACTTGTGAGTAAGTTTTGAAACTTGTCAGAAAAACAAAAAGTATAAGTATATTTATTATTATAATATTTTTTGCCATATTATTATGTTAAATTTTTTATAAGGAATACCAAACCGATATCTGAAAGTACAAATCTATTTTTAATTTGTACATCTGCAAATTTAGTTAATAATCTTTAACACGAATTAACAAACTTTGGTTTTTACTGTAAACTTTCATTTACAATAGGGCGTAAACCCAAGAAGGACTCATAAAAAACACGTTGAACTTTAGCTCGGATATTCAAATCGTTCAGTTTGCTGTTTTCTATGGAAGGGTTTATTCGGTTTGATAAAAAAATATAAACACAATTGTATTTTGGATCCACCCAAACCATGGTTCCGGTAAAGCCGGTATGCCCGTAACTTTCATCTGAAACCAGATTGCAGGCTGGTCCTTTACCGCTTTTCGACATTTTATCGAAACCCAATCCGCGACGGTTTTGAATTTTATCTTTTCTGTCGGACGTAAAAAGTTGAATTGTTTCAGGTTTCAAAAATCGTATGCCTCCGTACTCGCCGCCTTGAACATACATTTGCATCAATTTTGCCAAATCGTTGGCAGCTGCAAACAATCCGGCATGCCCGCCCACTCCGTTCATCATGGCTGCTCCGTAATCGTGTACATAGCCTTGTATTAACTGACGGCGATATGTTTCATCGTCCTCCGTCGGAATAATTTCTTCTTTCGGAAATCGCTCTAATGGTCTGTATCCCATTGTATATGCTCCAAGCGGACCATAAAAATTTTGTTGAGTAAAAACTTCCAAAGGTTGTTGTGTAATGTTTTCGATAACTTTATAAAAAAGAAAAAAGCCTAAATCACTGTATTTATATTTCGTTCGTCGCAATAATTTTGAATCATAGATACGTTGATAAATTGTATCGCGATATTTTGGTGTTATATACAAATTATCAGCTACCTGATACGAAAATTCTTCGGTTTTCACGGGCGAATACAGCTCTTTGTTTAAAATGTGGTTTTTAAGGTTGATATAAGTTGCCAGATAAAAAGGAATCCACGGTGTTAATCGTGCCTGATGTGTTAAAACATCAAGAATTGTGATATTTTTTTTATTGGTTGCCAGCAATTCCGGAATATACAATGCCATTTTTTTTCCTAAGTCAAATTTTTTTTCCTCATACAATTTCATCAAAGTCGGCATAGTTGCCGAAATTTTTGTAAGGGAAGCTAAATCGTAAATGTCTAAATTTTGATTTTTTTCTGTGCTCGTGTATGTATGCTTTCCATACGACTTATAAAAAAATACAACACCGTCTTTGATACACATCACCGTAGCCCCCGGCATTGCACCTTCGCGGATTCCGTTCATTATCAGTGTATCTACTTTTCTGAGGCGTTCGCTGCGAATTTTTATATCTTCCGGAATGGAATATTTCAATCTGATTTTTTCGGATACTTCACCTGTTCCTGCTTTAATTTCGGGCGAAACCGAAACAGGCAACAAGCCGGCAAATGGTATGCCGCCAAACACCATTTGTGCGGCGATTTCTCGTGTTAAATTCCAATCGTTGAAGGCACAGACAAGGGCTTCGGGATTTGTTTCCGATTCAAAATATTTTAGTGAATAAGCATTGCCAAAAACTAAGGTAATTAATTTTGATTTTGCGACCAATTTCTTATAAAATTCTATTGAATTTTGAGAAATACCGAATTGTTTTGCAGGATTTTCATTCGTGTTGTGATAGCTGAGAATGATATAATCAAATCCATTTAATTTGTTGAGTAGTTCCAGAAAAATTCTGTAATCGGCATCTTTGTCGATACAAAAATTTGCTGTTTTAGTATAATATTGTATTGTTTTCTGAAATGAATTTATTGTTCCGTTTCCCACGGAAACAGTGGCAATTTTCAATGTATCGGGGCGGCGAAGCGGCAGAATATTATTTTTATTGATAACATTACAAGTAGAGGCTTCAATTAAATGATGAACCAACAAATCTGTTTCGGGACGATTCAAATCTTGTATTAAATTTTTCAATTCGATAGGCTTGTATTCGTCTAAACCGAACCATTTTTTTGCAGAAAGTATTTTTTTGCATCTTTCGTCGATTTCCTGTTGTGATATCAAACCGTCGGCTATTGCTTTTTTAATCATCATAAAAGTTGTCGGAATGTCGCCGGGCATCAATAATACATCGGTTCCGGCAAGCAGCGAACGCAGTGCCACTTCTCCGGGTTGATAATACTTGGCAACGCCCTGCATATTGAGGGCATCGGTAAAGATTAATCCCTTGAAAGCGAGCTCATTTTTTAATATTCCGGTGATAATAATTTTTGACAAGCTCGATGGTGTATTTTTCAAACTATCCAAGGTCGGGATACTTAAATGAGCGACCATTACACCTCCCAAACCGATGTTGATAAGTTCACGGAATGGATAAATTTCGACCGAATCGAGTCTGTTGCGAGAATAATTGATAACAGGTAAATCTTTGTGAGAATCGACTTCCGTGTCGCCGTGCCCGGGAAAATGTTTGCCGACAGCCAACACATGATTGTCTTGCAAACCAAGCATATAATTCATGCCCTTTCGAGTAACATTTTCACGTTGTTCGCCAAACGACCGACTGTTAATTACAGGATTGTTCGGATTGTTGTTTACATCGATTACCGGGGCAAAGTTGATATGGATTCCCATTCGTTTGCATTGTCGGGCAATTTCTGCTCCCATATCGTATATCAATTTTTCGTCCTGCACGGCACCAAGCATCATTTGTCGTGGAAAATCAATTGTACTGTCGATTCGCATAGATAAACCCCATTCGTAATCGCCTGCAATCATCAAAGGAGTTTTGGAAACGGACTGATAATAATTCGTTAATTTTGCTTGTGCAACCGGTCCGCTTTGAAACATTATCAATCCGCCGATATGATATTTTTTTATAAGTTCGGTAACTGCCGTTCTATTTGCAACGCCATTTTTCGGATAAGCTGCAACCATAAACAATTGTCCGAGACGCTCATCGGGCGACATGGTTTGAAAAACAGAATCCACCCAACGAGAAATGCCTTGAGTAAATGCGGGATTACTTCGTTCGGGAATTGTCCGCACGTGTTTGGGAATATCTACGGCATCGGTACCAAACAGTAAAAAAGCCGGTAAAAAAAGTATCGTTTTTAGAATAAATAGGACTGTTTTTTTCACAAAGAATGAGTTTTTCGTAATTGTCAGTTGATAATAAATATTTCCTGCGAGCGATTTTTAGGGAAACGATAGTTTGTATTGGAATACAAAATTAATATTATTCTTTACAAAATTTGTGCAAAAAAAAGCTGAAACCGATTTTTTTTTCGGATTCAGCTTGTATAACTGAGTATTTTTTGTTAATGTGATAAATAAATATCACATTTTTGAAGAATTTGTTCAATAATTTTATCGGAAGGATCGAATATAGCTTTATTCAAAAGTTGGTTGATAAAATGATTTTCTTTACTGTCTTCGATAATTTGTTCAAATAAATTCTCGGATTCCGATTTTTGTTCAACAAAATTCTTCACAGGATTCAATAATATTGGGGAAACTTTTTCCATAGGCTGAAATTAAATATTCTTTTACAGAAAAACGATGAATCTGTTGTAATATTATTGAAAGTTAAAGTTTTAACATATTTTAACATTGACGAAAAAGTGTGCGGACAAACATGTCTGATATTTATCTTAAATTTTTGACAAAACAATTTTTTCTGTGCCTCTTTTTACAATTTCATCATAGTAAGCTCTTATTTTTGCATATTCTTTTGCCGAATAGATTGCATTTTTCAGGGTGTAATCGAAACGAACAGTTAAAATTTTATCAGTTTGTTGCGTTGAATAATTGATATCGCACAAGGTGTTTGTGAATTTGTAATCGGGCGAAACAAAATCTACTTTATATCCGTCGGGAATATTTATGGTGGATTCGTAGAATTGTTTTTGCGAAAAAATTAAATCGACAGGGTAGCTTCTTTCGGGCTGTTTCAGTGGATTTTCGGCAATAGATTCATTAAGAAAAGGTTGAAAATAAATTTTTGTGTTAATATTATCTGTTTTATACGAAACTGTATATTTTATAATGTATGGTTTTTCAAGCTGTGTGTGGTTTTCGACAGTGATTGAATTATTTTCGAGGGTATAATTTTTTGAAATTAAATGTTTTTCGATTTTTTCTTTGTCTTCGGCAAATGAATTTCTGTAGGATAAAGCCCAATATTCGTCTGCTGTTTTTTCAACATTTGCCTTCAAATCCATTCCGTTAAAATTTATCGAAATTTTTGTTTGTATTTCGGATAAAACGGGGCTTTGAAGCGATATCCATTTTACTTTTTTATTATCGATTACAAGCCCTTTGTCGTTGATGGCACGGGGCGGAATTCGGTAATTTGAGCAAGATATTTCGGTGGCATCGGTCAAAATATTTTTCCCGTCGATTTTGGCTAAAATGACAACATAATTAAAAAAATGTTCAAACGGATAATCGTAATAAATCCGCCCGTTTTTCCGTGTGCTGATAAGTACGGGATAGGCTTCAATGTCGCAGGCATTCAACAAACCGGCGGCAAGTAAATTAATTTCGGCACTGTTTCCGGTTTTTGCGTCTGTAATTTCACCCGGGTTTTTATAGGCATAACGAAAATTTATCTGATTCCAAGTGTAATTGCTTTTAACATAATTCATTACAAAATTAAATCTTTCGTCGGCTGATTTGGTTTTCAGACTGTCGATATTTATGAGTTTTGAAGCAATCTTTTTACATTTTTTCTGATATACTCCAAAATCCTTATATTTGCTGAAATCTTTGATTAAATCTTCCCAAGTTGTTATAACATCTGTTGATACACCATCGAGCCGGGTATATTTTTCTAATTGAAAATCAATTTTAATGATATAGTCTTTGATAGAAGTGATAAACTCTTCGCTTGTAAACGCCGGCACATCTTTCATTACAAATTGGTGGACGACATCATTAAATTTAAGTTCTTGATGACCGGTTTTTGAGCCATAAACACCTCCGGAACCCTCTTTTTCGTATGTTTTGTAATCATCAAATTTTTGTGTTCCTTGCAAAATCCACGAATAAGAATAAAAAGGAACCATATTTACAGTGTATTGGCTATAAACGACCGGAATCTGTTTTTGAAATTCCCAGTCGTGCAAATTGAATAAGTATTGAGAGCTCACTTTATATTTGTATTCGATTATGGAACCTGCTTTGACATTGGGCATTGTATATTTTTTCACACTCCAAACTTCATTTATTTTTTCAACAAAATTATCCTTGATATTTAAGGCAGTTTTCACAAGTTGCCCATTTTCAAAATTATAAGTATAAGCTTCAATCGCCTCAATTTTTTCATAAATAGTTCCTTCTTGATATAACGGAATTTCGATATTTGCCCATTTCTGCCCCGCATCTGAAAAAATTTTAATTCGTGTTGTTCTTTCAAAAATTACATCGAAAGTATAATCTATTCTCGAAAAGTAAGATTGTCCAACATCAAACAATACAAGAGCCTCCGCTGATTTATCTTTGGCATAATTTTTCATCGCAATTTCTTCCTGGGTTATCGTTCCGAATTTTTGTGTAAAGTTCTGAGCAAACAGTACAAACGAACTAATAATTAGATAGATACTTAAAAAAACAGTTTTCATTCTTTTAGATTTTTTTTGATAATACAATAAATGTCCTTGATTGAATTTCTTCGATATTTTTAATAAACTGATAAAAATTTTTATATTTTTCGCCTTGATAAATTCCCGAATTTAGAAAGAGACTTTTAACAACAATAATTTTATCGTTTTCAGCATAAAAATCAATTGAAATAGAACCAAAATCATTCGATAATTTTTTATTAACAAGCTGATTAGTAATAATATATCCTTGCGAAATAATATATTCCAAAGTATCAATCTCATAGATTGGATAATCTGCTTGATAAGGTAATTTTTTTTTCTCCGGAATTTCAAAATGTGGGAAAATATAAGGAGTTAGACTTATAACGATTTCATTTCCATACGATTTAGAAATATTTTTCAACTTGCCGGAATATGTCAGCCCGATAAATGTCGAATCTCGATTTTTCTTGTGTAAACTGATATTTGATGCATCAAAACAGGGCTCAATATATTGCTCCCGAACTATTTTCGAGAATTGCAATTCGTTATAATATGTTTTGTAGTGCAACAAATACTCAAAATTCAAAGAGCGAAAATTCACACTAAAATCGGCAAGTACTTCATTATTAGAATATTCATTGATTTTAATGGTTCGCGTTGTAAGAACTTGGTTTTTAGTAAGATTAGGAATGTGTGCAAAATGACTGCCTTCTTTTTTAATAACTAACGCATCTCTGTTTTGGATAAATGTCCCCACATAACCAAAAGGATTATCACTCGTACAATCCGCCCAAATAGTATCATTTTTGAGCGGGATACACACGATTGCATGATTAAATTGAGCACTCGGAAAACTTTTATCAATTTGTGCTAATCCAACACCCGCATTCACTAATACGTAATGAGATTTTATACCAACCGTTTCGAGCACTGCTCTGAAATAATTCGATAATGCCTTACAATCGCCATAGTTATTTTTGGCAACATACGATGCCGGATAGGGCTTGTAATCACCGGTTTCTATTGAGATATTGATATAACGCGTCTGATCTTGAACATATTCGTACAATTTTTTAATTTTCTGTTTTTCATCGCTCATTCCGGCAACTAAGAAGTGAATCTCATTTTTTTTGTTTTGCGGAATATCAAACAATCCACTATTCAAACTACATACCCAATTCCCAAATGCCTTCCAATTGGCAAAAGAACCTTCTGCATAATAGGTAAATTTCTTAGGGACAATTTCTACTTTTGGACAAAAATTATAAGCCGAAATACTCCCAATTTCAAATTTTATTTCTTCTTCATAAGACGATTGCCATAGATAATTATTAACCTTTGAATCCGAAGTATCAATTTCAAAATCATGTATATAAGTCGATTGGAATAAAATACCAAAACTCTTTGGTATTTCAATATTTAAAGTAGCTTTTGTTGTAGGAACTTCGAGATTAATAAGAGGAAACCACGTACAAATATGGAAATATTCTTTCTGCTCTCTATTATACGAATAATTAATAGTATAAGGATACGTGTTATGTTTTATAGTAAATTCTTTCACGAAATGATCTTCATAAAAAGATATTTCGGAAAATTCACTTCTTTCGGTAATTTCATTTTTATTCAATTTCCGAATAACTTTCCCCGAATTATCTTGTATTGAAGCCTGAATATTCGAAATTTTTTCCAACTTTGAATACGGAATACTTATTTTTGATAAATACTCGCCGTCTCTGTTATTTATTTTTATCCGATAACTTTTAAAAGTATTTATAGTCTTGTTTTCAAAAGAAATATTAGTTTTATAATCAATAAGTTCTGCATTGATTATTTGAGCCGATAAGGTATAAAACTCAACAAACAGCAAAAAAGACAGAATCAAAATTCGCAAAATTTTAAACATAACAAATTGATACTATTTCGGATAAAATTATTCAATAAAAATAACAGGTAAAATAAAATTCAAAAGTAGTTTTTTTATTGATTTTTAAAATAAAATACAACCGAAAATAACATATCAACTTATTTTGAGAATTATTTCCTTACTTGGCAAAGTATTGAGTAGTATAAAATCCTAAAAAATCAATGTTCGAACAAATATTCTTACTTAAAAACTCAAAATTATTTTTAATTTTGAAAGTAAATCTAAAAACACAAATGAACAGAATTTGCGAACTTTTCAATATCAAATACCCAATCGTTCAAGGCGGCATGGTGTGGTGCAGCGGTTGGCGACTGGCTTCGGCAGTAAGTAATGCCGGCGGTTTGGGATTAATCGGTGCCGGTTCGATGAATCCGGAATTATTGCGCGAACATATCCAAAAAACAAAATCGGCAACAGATAAGCCTTTCGGAGTCAATATTCCGTTGCTTTTTTCGGAAGCAGAGGCTATGATGAAAGTGATTATTGATGAAAATGTTAAAGTTGTTTTCACATCAGCCGGTAATCCTGCTGCGTGGACCAAAATACTGCAAGAAAACGGCATCAAAGTGGCACATGTGGTTGCCAATACAAAATTTGCAAAAAAAGCCGAAGATGCCGGCGTTGATGCCCTTGTTGCCGAAGGTTTTGAAGCCGGCGGACACAACGGACGCGAAGAGACCACAACACTGACATTAATTCCGCATGTAAGGCAAATTGTTGATATTCCGCTTATTGCAGCCGGCGGAATTGCAACCGGAAGAGGCATGTTGGCTGCCATGGCATTAGGTGCCGATGGAGTACAGATGGGAACTCGATTTGTGGCTGCCGAAGAATCGTCGGCTCACCAAAATTTCAAAAATGAAATTGTTAAAACAATTGAAGGTTCAACATATTTTGCAATGAAAAAATTGTTTCCCGTTCGGTTGATTAAAAATGAATTTTGCCAACGAATTATCCAAGCCGAAATCGAAGGAAAAAACAAAGAAACAATTTCCGAATTACTCGGTCGCGGGCGTGCAAAACAAGGCATGTTCGATGGCGATATTTCGGAAGGAGAACTCGAAATCGGACAAATTTCGGCTTTGATTCAAGATATCAAACCCGTTCGTGAAATTATTGAAGAAGTGATAAAAGAATATCACATGGCTTTAAAAAATTTGACAAGAGAAAATTTTCAATTTTAAACTATTTTCTATTCAAACGCATCTGCATTCCGATAGAAGCCATAAACCAACGATGTTCGTAAGAATTTTCAGCCATTTGATTCACCGGTATCGAAAATCCGACTTGTGTTGAAAACTTCAAATTCGGTCCGCCGACACGAAAAGTAAAAGCCGGTTCCCAAAAATAATCAAAATTATTGATGACCGAATCGTATAAATACTTGTCATCGACATTCATCTGAACCAACGCAAAACGGTTGGTAAAACCCAAATCAATTGTACGATTGGACAGACCAATTGTGGGTTGGATAAAAAATCGGTTGTAATTCGATTTCATTCGCCCTACAAAAAGACCGTTTTCCCAATACGAATCGACGGTTCCTCTGCCGAAACCACCGAAAAATTCAAAAAATTTTTTATCGTCCAATTGTTGATAATAGCCCAGACCTCCCTCGAAAAACGAATGCCGATTGTATGATGTTGAATCATTATCGCTGTTGGGCAGTGCAAAACTCCCATTTGCCATCACGGCAATATGGTCGGTTACGGCAAGGGCAATTTGAGGGTCGAATCCGCTTTGACCGACCGAAATTTCACCTGTCATTTCGCCTGCATTTTTAAACATCGGCGAATTTACCCGATTGGGTATATAAGCAGGCGAGCAGGCTTGAAATGCAATGATAATTCCAAACATTAAAGGAAAAAGTAAATTATTAATTTTCATAAATTCGATTTTTTAGATTTAGTCAAAACAATTTATATTTTATAGAACGATAAATTTGTAATTAAATTGATTCGGAATAACACAAAATATAAAATAGTTTAAATTTTTGTATTTTACAAAGGTTCGTTCGTTTTATCCAAGAAAATGATGAAAATAACTATGCCAAATACCATTTCATCAAAATAAATCTTTGAAATTCGTAAAATATTCCATATATTCGATGCATTATATATTAAAATAATCTCAAAAGAATCAACAACAAAAAAATATGAAAAAACTGACTTCAATTTTAGTTCTAATTTTTGTGATAAATTCCGTTTTTTCACAAACTTCCAAATGCGTTTCGGGCGATTGCGACAATGGCTACGGAAAATACATTTGGACTTCGGGCGACCAATATACGGGCTATTGGAAAAATAATCAACAAACCGGGCAGGGTACTTTTATTTTTGCAACGGGCAGTAAATATGTGGGCGAATTTTTAGACGGAAAACGTAACGGAACAGGTACATATACGTGGGCTGACGGTCAGAAATATTCCGGCGAATGGAAAGATGATAAGCAAAACGGCGAAGGAATACACTATTACACAAACGGAACCACACAAACCGGAATTTGGAAAAACGGCATTTACGATGGAACTCTTGACGAAGCAACAGGTTGTATATCCGGAGATTGTGATAACGGATACGGAACCTATGTCTGGGAAAGCGGAGAAAAATATGTAGGGAATTGGAAAAATTTGAAACGAAACGGACAGGGAACAAATTATTTTGATACCGGCGATAAATACATCGGCGAATGGAAAGAAGATTTAAGACAAGGTTACGGAACCAATTATTACAATGACAACACAACCAAAGAAGGTATTTGGGAAAACGACCGCTACATTGGCACCGGCTCCAATAATTACGGGTGCATTTCCGGCGATTGTGAGAACGGATACGGAATATACACTTGGGACTCCGGCGAACGCTACGAAGGCAACTGGCAAAACGGATACCGTAATGGATTGGGAACCAATACATTCCCATCCGGTTCCAAATATGAAGGCAATTGGAAAGACGATAAAAAAGACGGATATGGATTTTATACATATAAACCCGAATCTCAATACGAAAGCTATCGCGGCGACTATGTTCAGGAAGAGATGACAGGAACCGGCACTTTCATCTACCGAAACGGCGATAAATACATCGGCGATTTTAACAACAACTACTTCGAAGGAAACGGTACCATGTATTATGCCGACGGGCGTGTGGAATCCGGAAAATGGACGCAGGACAAATTCATGGGTGGTTCCGCAGTTTCTTCGGGCTGTGTTGCAGGCGATTGCGATAACGGATTTGGTACCTATATCGGACAAAACGGCAATAAATACACCGGAAATTTCAAAAACGGAAAATACCACGGTGCCGGAACCTATATTTTTGCAGAAGGCGATTCATATAACGGCGATTTTGTAAACGGAACATACCAAGGACAAGGAACTTATACTTTTGCAAACGGCGACAAGTATGTCGGAGAATTTTCAAACAGCACATACAACGGAATCGGGACAATCTACTATGCCAACGGAACAACGAAATCAGGAAAATTCGTGAACGGCGAATATCAAGACGTAGTTGTCAATAAACTTCCACCCAAAATTACATGGCTTTCGCCCGAATACACAACAACCGATGCCTCTGCCGACAATGTTGATGTAAAAGTTTGCGTACAATCTACCGTCGAATTAGATAACGTACAAATATTTGTAAACAACGAACTGAAAATCAACAATGCCACACGTGGGTATGCAGTTGTAAATTCAAATTGCGATTTCACCATCGAAAAAAATGTTCCTTTGGTTGAAGGAAAGAATGAAATCATCGTAAAAATCACCAATTCGGCCGGAACTACGACTTCGGATAAAAGGATAGTAACTCGAAAAAGTGCAGTTGTTCAAACCGACCAAAAAAGATTCGCACTCGTTATCGGAAACGGCTCCTACCCTACTTCACCGCTAAAAAATCCGCCGAACGATGCCAAAGCCATTGCAACTGAACTCCGGAATCTTGGATTTGAAGTAATGGAATACACCGACCTGAGCCAAGCTGATATGGTTAAAAATATTCGTGCATTTGGCAATAAACTCTCGGTACAAAAGGGAACCGGACTTTTTTTCTACGCCGGACACGGCATTCAGCTCAACGGCGAAAACTATCTTGTTCCGGTGAACGCTGTTATTGAAAAAGAACAAGACGTGGAATTGGAAACCGTGAATCTGAAACGCATTTTGGGCGAAATGGATTATGCCCAAAACGACCTGAATATCATTATCTTAGATGCTTGCCGTAACAATCCTTTCGCACGCAGTTTCCGTTCAGGCGGTGGCAATGGTTTGGCAACAGCCATGGCTCCCAAAGGCACTTTCATAGCCTATGCCACAGCTCCGGGTTCGGTTGCTTCCGACGGAACAGGTAACAACGGTCTCTATACACAAGAATTAATCAAGTGCATGAAAAAACCCAGTTTGAAAATTGAAGAAATGTTTAAACAAGTACGAAACAGCGTTTACGAAATATCAAATAAACAACAAGTACCTTGGGATAACTCTTCAATTTTCGGTGATTTCTATTTTAAAAATTAAAATTAGTAGTTAGTAATTAGTAGTTAGTAGTTAGTAGTTAGTAGTTAGTAGTTAGTAGTTAGTAGTTAGTAGTTAGTAGTTAGTAGTTAGTAGTTAGTAGTTAGTAGTTAGTAGTTAGTAGTTAGTAGTTAGTAGTTAGTAGTTAGTAGTTAGTAGTTAGTAGTTAGTAGTTAGTAGTTAGTAGTTAGTAGTTAGTAGTTAGTAGTTAGTAGTTAGTAGTTAGAAAGATAAGCAACTTAAAATCAACTTTCTTTATTAAATATCTTGAAGGTTTTAGAAACCTTCAAGGTTTTCAAAAATATCATTATGAAAAAAAATATTTTATTATTGAGTTTGATATTTGCCGGCATTGTTTCGTTTTCACAAAAAAACGGAGCCGGTCTAAATTTCGATGATGCCAAATACGCCAAAACTCTCATGAAAGCTCCTCTGACAAGGAGTTTATACACCAACATACCATCGAATTATTCACTCAAACAATACACACCCAATCCTCAAAGTCAGGGACAATACGGAACTTGCGTAGGCTGGTCCACGGCATATGCAGCACTTACAACAACAGAAGCACGTTTAAATAATTGGACTGACAAAATAGTAATAACAGAAAACGCTTATTCTCCCGGATTCATCTACAAACAAATCAAATCCGATGCCGATGCCAATTGCACGTGGGGAGCATCAATTGAAGACGCATTGGAAATTATGAAAACAAAAGGCTGCTCGAAATTCTCGGACATGCCGGAAGTCAATTGTCCGGACGTGATACCGCTCGATGTTTTCAATAAAGCTTCCGACCACAAAATTAAAGACTATGCAAAGGTTTTTGATACCTACGATGACCGAGATTTCAAAGTTTCGGCAACCAAAAAAAGTTTGTCTCAAAACAATCCCGTTCTTATCGGAATGAAAGTTCCCGACTCTTTCTACGCTTGTACCGAACAATGGTTGCCCACCGAAGATTCAGAACAAGATTATTCCGGACATGCCATGTGCGTAATAGGTTATGATGACGATAAATTCGGCGGTGCATTCGAGATTATGAACAGCTGGGGCAACACCTGGGGAAACGGCGGCTATTTCTGGATTTCGTACGATAATTACGCCGCTTGGGTAAAATATGCTTTTGAAATGATAGACATGATTCCAAACAACAAAAATATTGCATTCGACATCAGCGGCAACGTAAGATTTGTAACTACCGATGGCAAAGAAATGCGTGTATCGCGAACAGGCGAAAGCTATACTGTTACAAACCCTGTAAAATCAGGAACTCTGTTCAGAATTTACCTGTCGAACAGCCAACCGGCTTATGTTTATGCTTTCGGCTCCGATGCTACGGGCAAAGTATTTCCGGTTTTCCCTCATAAACCCAATATCAGTGCGGCTTTAACATATTCGCAAAACGATGTGCCGATTCCCGATGAATCGAACTACATACAAACCGATAATACCGTGGGAACAGACTGGCTATGCGTTTTATACTCCAAAAATCCGCTCAATATTCAAGATATTTCCAATTCCATAGAATCCAACTCCGGAACATTTATCGATAAACTAAAAACATCGCTTGGCAGTATGCAAGTGAATCCGGCAAATATCACTTTTCAATCCTCAAAAATGGAATTTACGGCAAAAAGTGGACAAAAAACAATTGTCGCCCTCATTATTCAAACAAATCATATTGAATAATCATTTGATTAATAAAAGAATGCCCGGTTTTACATGAAATACCGGGCATTCTTTTTGTATATAATGTAAATATGGAACAAAGAAAATTAGAAAATGTGGAAATTACTTTATTTCAAAGACTTCTGTGATTCTAAAAATTAAACAGTTTAGCTATACTTTGATTGGTTGATTTTTGATGTGCTGATATGCTGATTGCTTTTAATATCAAATAGTTAAACAATTTGTAAAACGCAATTTATGACCGTGCTTAGTATAATAATAAATAATTGTAATTCAATAATTTACATATTTTCTAATTTTCCAATTTTCACATTCCCAAATTTTCACATTTCCTAATTTTCTCTATGATAAAATTTTTACTCTTTTCACTTTTATTCCCGCTCCTTTTTTTCGCCCCTATCGAACTTAAAGCCCAATGCGACGATGAAATGGGCGTTTTTAACTGTGCCGAACTCTTGGGCGGCGACACGGTGATTTATCTCAGCGATTTTACAGCAAAAGGGAAAAAGAAAAAAACGTACAACGATGTGAGATTCGACTGGGACGTGTATCTGAATAAAAACACAAATTACCGATTTGTACTCTGTTGCAGCGATGGAATTGCAGACAAAGAACTCATTTTATACAATGAAGATTTTCCGATTGAAACCCCTTGTGCATCAACATTTAAAGACGGTTTGGACAACTATTTTTTCGATTATCATTGCCTTAAAGACGGATTGTATAATGTTTGTATTAAATTCAAAAACGAAAAAAATACCAAAAGACTTTGTGCCATTGGGTTGTTGGGATATATCGGAAAAAGTCATTAAACTTCAAAAAATAGAATAAAAATTAATATTATTATATATATTTGTAAAACAAAACACTGAAATTATTTTAACATCAAAAAAATCCATGCCAAACACTAACATACCGCTCTTAGCACAAATTGTTCAAATCGATGAAACCAAATGTGTTAATTGTCATGCGTGCATTTCGGCATGTCCGGTAAAATATTGCAACGACGGAAGTAAAGAATATGTAACGTTAAACTCACAATTGTGCATCGGTTGCGGCAGTTGCGTTGATGCCTGCACCCACAAAGCAAGGTATTTCAAAGATGATTTCGATGTTTTTCGCGACAGTATCATCAACAATGAAAAAATTATTGTTCTAATCAGCCCCGCCGTGGCAGCTAATTTCGAAGGGAAAATTCTGCAAATCAACGGTTTCTTCTCAAAATTAGGTGCAGATGCCATTTTCGATGTCAGTTTCGGAGCCGAACTTTCGGCAAAATCATATATCGAATACATCAAAAAAACAAATCCACAAACCGTTATCACACAACCCTGTCCGGCATTGGTTAGTTATATCGAAATCTATCAACCGGAATTATTACCGTATTTAGCTCCGGTTCACAGTCCGGTGGGACATACAGTGGAACTTATAAAAAATTATTACACTCAATACAAAAATCACAAAATCGCCTTCATTTCGCCGTGTGTTGCCAAAAAAAGAGAATTTGAAGAAACGGGCTTGGTCGATTTTAATGTTGGTATCACATCTATCGCCCGATTTATCGAAGAAAATAACATTTTGCTGTCGGATATGCCGGAAGTCGATTTTGCAAATCCATCGGCAGAACGAGCCGTTTTGTTTTCTTCGCCCGGCGGACTTTTAGAAACCGTTAAACGCACGATTCCTGAAATTGGCGATGTAACACGTAAAATAGAAGGTGTTCCATTGGTTTACAACTACTTCGGGCAATTAAACAATTCAATTAAACAACAAACATCTCCACTTCTGATTGACTGCCTGAGCTGCGAAAACGGTTGTAACGGCGGTCCGCTCACCAAAATGCGACACGAAAACGCCGATATAATCGAATATCATGTCAAAAAACGCGGAGCAGAACTGAAAAAATTATATCAATCGGAAAATGAGAAAACGGACAATTCGGTACCGGCAATCGAAAAAATTATCAGCAAATTTTGGAAAGAAGAATTATACACACGAGATTATATCGACAGAAGCAGTACACTGACAATTAAAACGCCAAACGAAGAAGAACTATCGGCAATCTTTCGCTCGATGCACAAATTCAAAGATGAAGATATAAAAAACTGTACTTCATGCGGTTACAACTCTTGTGAAGGCATGGCAAAAGCGATTTTTAACGGACTGAATCGCCCCGAAAATTGCCATTTTTATCTCGAAAAAGAAGCTGAAAAATTGCACGAGGAAACACGAAAAAGCAAAATCAAACTTCTGAAAATGCTCGAAACAATGCCGGTAGGATTTTTAGAATTGGATAATGAAGAAACACTGGTAGATATTAACCCAAAAATGTTGCAAATTCTTAATACCGATAATGTTTTGGGCAGAAAACTTGTCGATTTTGTTGCCGATGATTATATTCCGGTTCTGAGAGAACAACTGAAACTAAGGGAAACCGGCAAAAAAAGCAGTTACGAGCTCGTTCTCAAACAAGCCAACGGAGATAAAGTCTGGTGCAGCGTGCACGCTTCGCCGCTTTACGATTCTCAAAATAAAAAGATAGGGTCTTTTGCCATGCTGGCAGATATTACAGCTTTGAAAAATACAGAAGAATCGCTGCGTATATTGAACTTGGAACTTGAAAACCGAGTTATCGAAAAAACACAAAATCTGTCGGAAGCCTTTGAAGAATTGAGAGTGAATGCCGAAATACTCGAATCGTTGAATACAGAACTCGAAAATCTGTCGCTTGCCGTTTCGCAAATCTCAAACAGCATTGCCATTTTTGACCAAAACTACGAAACAGAATGGGTCAATGAAATGTTTCTGAAAAATTATTGCCTCGAAAATACTTATTATTCTCAAACTTTTAATCTAAACCAAATCGATTTTTTTTCGGAAATCGACCAAATCGTTGAAAATATTATAAAAAATCAAAAACCGTTTACTTTCACAAAACGACAAAGCCACAAACACGGCAATTCATTTACACAAACCACAATATCACCAATATTTGGCAATGATAAAAAAATATCAAAATTTATTGCCGTGGGAACAGATATTACCGAACTAAAATTGGCACAGGAAGCAATATCACAACAAAATGAAGAAATAAAACAACAAAAAGAAGAACTCACAACCCAACGAGATGCCCTTGCAGAATCGGAGGATAAAATCAACAACATTTTATCGTCTTTACCCGACCCCGCTTTCGTTATCAACGAAAAAGGAATTATCACTTTCTGGAACAATGCCATCGAAAATTTAACAGGACTTGCAGCCTCTCAAATGATTGGGAAAGGCAACAACGAATATGCGATTCCTTTTTACGGCAAAAGACGTTTGATTCTCATTGATTTGGTAAATATTGACTCATCAATTTTAGAACAAAATTATTCGCAAATCGAACGCAAAGGTAAAATATTGCGTGCCGAAACCTACGTTCCCAACCTTCGCGGAGAATCGAGATATTTAGCAGGCACGGCAACTCCTCTGTATTCTTCGACCGGAGAATATATCGGAGCCGTAGAAATTATTCACGACATAACAGAACGCAAGCGATTTATCGAAGAAATCGAAAAACAAAAATCTGAACTTGTTGAGCAATCCGTGAAAATGGCTGAAATGATTGAAGAACTCAATGTTACAAATTCAATAGTGGAATCCATTAACAAAGATTTGGAACAACTCTCGATTGTGGCTTCGGAAACCGACAACGCTGTTATTATCATGGATTCCGCCGGAAATGTAGATTGGGTGAATAGAGCATTTACCTCTATTTACGGTCGCTCGCTGGACGAATTGATGGCAAAAAAAGGAAAAAATATTTGCGATTTTTCGGAGTATGAAAACATCTGCGAAATCTTAAATAAAGTAAAATCGACCAAATTATCTACAACTTACAACAATAAAACAACAAAACCCAACGGGGCAAATCTATATGTTCAAACATCACTCTCGCCGGTGTTGAGCCCGGAAGGCGAAATTACGAATTTGGTTGCCGTTGAAGCAAATATTACAGCATTACAAGAAGCACAGGAAAAAATATTATTTCAAAAAGAAGAAATTGAAAAACGCAAAGAAGAAGTCGAAAAACAAAGTAAAAATATCGTTGACAGTATTCAATATGCAGGAAGAATCCAAAAAGCCTTGCTGCCTCCGGAAGCCGGAATAAAAAATTTCATGCCCGAGCATTTTATCCTCTTTTTACCTCGCGACATCGTGAGCGGCGATTTTTATTGGATACACCAAATCAATTCTAAAATTATCGTAGTTGCCGCAGATTGTACGGGACACGGCGTTCCCGGTGCATTTATGAGCATGTTGGGTA
This sequence comes from Draconibacterium orientale, assembly GCA_020721645.1. Lineage (GTDB taxonomy): Bacteria > Bacteroidota > Bacteroidia > Bacteroidales > JAADGE01 > DYMH01. The sequence goes on along the minus strand of DYMH01000033.1, from coordinate 8,353 downwards.
TTTCTTATCTCAACGAAATTGTAATAAAAAATAAAACAACACAAGCCAACATTATTTTAGATAAATTACGTTTCAATGTAAAAAAAGCACTACATCAAACCGGACATCGCGATACATCGCAAGACGGAATGGACATTGCATTGGCTGTTTTCGACAAAGAAACGCATACCTTCGAGTTTTCGGGTGCCTACAACTCTTTACTGCAAATTTCAAACAACGAAATATTTACATTCAAAGGCGATAAAATGCCGATTGGAATCCATAGAAGAGACACAGAACCTTTTACTTTAACCAAGAAAAATTACACAAAAGATGATGTTTTTTATCTATTTTCAGACGGTTTTCCTGACCAAATCGGAGAAACAACCGGTCGAAAATATCTCCATAAAAATTTCATGGATTTTATACTGAAAATTTATAAAAAACCGATGGAACAACAAAAAGATCAACTCTTCGATGAATTTTTCAACTGGAAAAAACAATATTTTCAAGTAGATGATGTTCTGGTAATTGGATTTAAAATCGAATAATTTTTCCGAGAATTAAGCCGTAAAAAATATATCACACTTCCAATCTAAAATTGGTCAGTCTCGTTGAGTTACATTTTTTTTTTGATATAATATTCTCAAACAGAAACTTCCGAATCGAAATAAATCAATTCAGGAACGATTTTTGTTCCGGATGTTTTATAGAAAAAAATGAAAACATTTTTTTAATTAAATGTTTGTCATATTTTTTTTCTTTAAAACAATATTATTGCTATATTTACAAGTCTTCTGTGGATACTAACCAACGAACAAACATTTATGCTAAATTCGCCTGCCGATAGTAATAATCTTGCTTTCATTCTGTTTCAAGACATGCAGCAAGACAATTTGGAGTATATGTACCGAGGTAATTTTACTTCAAATATCACCGACACTATTTTAACACTCGCCGAATCGAATCTTGCAACAGCCGAAACAGAGCGGAAAATCAAAAAGAAAGTATATTTCATAATGGTTGAAGGCTTGCAAAATATCACCCGACACCAAACCCAAGAAGATTCAGAAGCAGGAGAAGTTCCCGGATTATTCGTTGTTCAGCGTAAAAAAAACGGATATTTTATCACCACCGGCAACCTGATAAAACAAGAAAGAATTGCATTTCTCAAAGAAATTATCGAAAAAATCAATCTACTTACACCCGAACAACTGAAAGACTACGCTCGCGAAATTCTCGACAAAGGCGAAATGTCGGACAAAGGCGGTGCGGGATTAGGATTGATAGAAATAGCCAAAAAATCGGGAAGCAAACTGTATTTTGATTTCAAAAAAATCAACGACAGTTACTCGTATTTTTATATGCACAATAAAATTCCGTATTCAGAAACTGATGATACACAACCTGAAACCAACGAAAATTCGCTCGGAGGCATCATAAAAATGCACGAACTGCTCGAACAAAAAAGCATTATTCTTAATTTCAGCGGCTTATTCAACCAAGATACCCTTATCAACCTCTTGGCAATTATCGAAAAACAATTGCAGGGAACCGTAATTTTGAAAATGAAAGTTTTCAATTTGATGGTAGAAATGCTCCAAAATATTGTAAAACATGCCGATAATTACACCTACAACGATGTACACGGAAAACACGCTATTTTTTACATTTCCGAAACCGAAGAAGAAATCATGTTCACAACAGGCAACTACGTGCGAAATGAAAAAATTGAATCCTTGAAAAAACGCCTCGAAAGAATTAACGAACTCGATAAAAAACAACTCAACGAATTCTACAACCAAACATTGTTCAATTTTGAAAAAAACAGCGATTCACATTCAGGATTAGGTTTGATAGACATTAAAATGAAATGCCATACCAAATTTATTCACGATTTTTTCAAAATTGACGACGAATTTACCTTTTTCTCCTTACAAGTTACCATAAAAAAAATGAAAACCAGTCTCATCCCTCACATCGTACAACAAGAAAAAGACACACCGGAAATTATACTCGACAGCGAAAACGGAATTTTCAGCTTCATTGGTCGCTCCATACCCGAAAATGCAGTAAGTTTCTATAAACCTGTTATTGAATGGATTACAGATTATCTTATCAAACCAAACGATTTAACGGAAATAAAATTCAAATTCGATTACTTCAACACAGCTTCGGCAAAGCAAATTGCAAAAATAATGTTGCTTTTCGAGAAATTATCAAAAAAAAGCCGCGTTGTCCTCAAATGGCATTACAAATTAGGCGACCACGAAATGATGGAAGAAGGCATGCGTTATGAAGAACTTACAGATTTGAAAATTGTTTTGGCGGAAGACGATAATTAATCCATTCATCTTTTGAAATTAAATAAAATATTTAATGCTTATCCCGATTATTACCTATATAGTTTTTAAAATTTGTATCTTATTGTAAAACAGTGAAAAAAGAAATTATTTTTTGAGACGTGTGCAACACGTCTCTACGTGCAAAACTTTCTGCATGCTGTGTAGAGACGACTTGCGGTCGTCTCAAAAATAAAAAAATTGTTTCAAAATATCATTTTAGGTATTATCCGGGATAAGCATATAATATTTTGATGAAATTTTGCTCGCCGGTTTTCACAGCTAAAATCATTCACTTAACACTAAATTGATGATTCGCTCCTATAAAACAATCAAAATATCTATCATCGAAAAAGAATTTATTCGGGACAGCGAAAAATTTCAAAAAACAGTACTTGTTCAATTTTTCGGTGCAAACCAAGCCCAAATCGGTACAAAAGAATACGCTTTTATTGATTCCGCCGCACTCAAAAATATATTTCAATCCAAACACGTAAATCTCGACCAACTTTACATCACTCCCGAAAATTTTCCGGAAGCCGAAAGCACTGAAAATCTGATACATCTCCCCTGTTTTTCTGCCGAAAATACTTTTTTCAATTTTGAAGAAAAAGAATTTAATTTCTCAAAATATTTTTTGGAAAATAAAAATACACTGAAATTCAACTACAGCCTTTTTTCTGCAAAAGAAATTTCTTTTTACGGCACAGCATTTAAAACGCCCGAAGTCGATTTTGAATATTGCCTTTTTAATGCCGAAAAAACAAATTTTGCAAAAACCCGATTTCACTCAGGCAACCTGAGTTTTAAAAATGCCATTTTCACCCAAGGAATCAAAGATTTTGCTGATATGCACTTAGGCAGAGGCTTTTTGAATTTACAAAATGTGGAATTTACGGGCGGCGAAGTGAATTTTACCGGTGCAAATTTTAACTCCGGCAGAACATCGTTCAAAATCACTCGATTTGGAAACGGGAAAGTAGATTTTTCCCGCGTAAAATTCGGAAAAGACGAAACAAGTTTTGAACAAACCGAATTTGGTAACGGCGACGTCTCATTTCGTTCGGCAGAATTTAAAAACGGCAAAGTAAACTTTACAAGTGCAAAATTCGGAACCGGCGAAAAATCATTCGTAGGAACAAATTTCGGAAACGGCAGCATTGTATTCAAAAACACAGAATTCGGCAACGGAAAAACAAGCTTTCGCACAGCCGATTTCGGCGAAGGAACCATCGATTTTCATTTCGCCTCGTTCGGCAAATGCGATTTGGTATTCGACAATGCCACCTTTAAAGATGGCGATATCGACTTCAAAGCCTCCAATTTCGGAGAAGGCAAAGTGAGTTTTCGCCGGACAAAATTCGGCAACGGCGACCTGATTTTTGAAGGCGTTACATTCAAAGGTAATTTTCTCATCTCTGATTCTGAGCTGGGAAACGGCGAATTTAATTTTGAAGAAACCGATTTCAGAGAAGCCGACATCACCATTCACAACGTAGATTTCGGAATCGGAAAAGTATCGTTTTTCAAATCGAAACTCCGAAAATTATCACTTAACAATTCGCAGCTTAACAACTATTTCGACCTCAGAGTTATGGAATGTCAATATCTCGATTTGTCGAACACAGTTGTCAAAGATATTTTAGACATCAATCCTGTTGAATTTCTGTCAAATATCTCCGAACTTAACATTTCCGGAATGCGATTGTTAGGACGATTGTATCTCGACTGGCACGAAAGCAGTGTTAAAGAATTGATTTACAATCAAAAAACACCTACACGAAGTAAAAAAGAGCAATTTCGAATTCTGAAAGAAAATTATAGCGTTACAGGTCAATATTCGTATGAAGATGAAGCATACGTGGAATTTAAACGTACCGAAGCTTTGGCATTGCTCGAAGACCACAACCATAAAAATCCGAAACTCAAACTTTGGCATTATTTACAATACAGTTTCAAATGGCTTGTATTCGATAAAATGGGAAAATTTGCAACCGACCCCATGCGCGTTCTCACAACAATGGTCATTACGTATTTTCTGTTTTCTTTCGCATACATTCTTTTAGGCAAATTCGGTCACGCCCACATTATTTCGTCACTTTTTCCCGAAACCGACCCACGTATTCTGTCGAATGTCGATCGCTCGTTTTATCACAGCATCGTAACATTTCTCACTATCGGTTATGGCGATTATTATCCAAACGGAGTCATTCGCTGGCTTTCGGGAATCGAAGGATTTGTCGGTTTGTTTGAAATGTCGTATTTTACAGTCGCTTTTGTTCGTAAAATTTTAAGATAAAATTGAATTGATAATGGAAAATGGACAATTGATAATTAATAATTGATAACGAATCAATACAAAATAGATATCACTTATCTTTGACAAATAGAAATTGGAAATTAACAATTCCGGTAACAATTTTGCAGTACAAAATGAATAATAAAAATAGTAATTCGCAAATTATAATTCCGGTTAAAATGTTCGAAAAAATGAAAAAGCAAGAACGCTATTATAACAGAGAATTAAGCTGGCTTTCGTTTAATCACAGAGTTCTCGAACAAATAAAAGATACAACACTACCGCTCTACGAACGCATCAAATTTTTGGCAATATATTCTTCAAATCTCGATGAATTTTACAGAATTCGAGTAGCTTCGTACCGAAGTTTAATGACAATTCCGGAAAAATCATTAAAAAATCTCGATTATTCGCCAAAAATCATTTTAGAAAAAATAAAAGACGAAGTTGAACGTCAACAAACAGAATACGAAGAAATATTTACCGAACAAATTATTCCCGAACTCGAAAAAAGCGGCATCATTCTCTACCGAAATTGCGAATTACACGATGAACACACAGCTTTTCTGAAAAATTTTTTCATGCGTGAAGTTTTGCCTTATCTGCAACCTGTTCTTTTAACACAAGGCGATGTTCTCACTTTTTTGCAAGACAATGTTATCTATCTTGCAGTAAAAATGTTCAAAAAATCGAAAAAAGCAGAAAAACAACACAGTAAACGACCAACATTTGCCGTAATTAAAATTCCCACCGGGCATTTGCCTCGCTTTATCGAACTTCCAAAAATCGACGATAAACATTTCATTTTCTTTCTCGAAGATATTATCAGACATAATCTGCATATTATTTTCCCCGGTTTTGATGTCGAAAACAGTTATAGCATCAAAGTGTCGCGAGATGCAGATTTATTGATTGAAGACGAATTTTCGGGAAATCTGCTCGACAAACTCAAAAAAAGCCTGTCGAAGCGAAAAACAGGTGCACCCGCCAGATTCCTCTACGACCGCCATGCTCCCGATGATTTGCTCAGAACATTGAAAAAAGCATTCAATCTCGATGAAAACGATTTCGTTGCAGGCGGGCGTTACGATAATTTCAGCGACTTTTTTCGATTCCCAAATCCTGTAAGCCCAAAATTTGAATTGGCACCACTCAAACAAATTAATCACAACTTGCTCGACCGCAACGGCTCGATTATGACTGCAATCAAGGAAAACGACATTCTGCTCCATTTTCCTTATCATTCGTTCGATTATGTTTTACGATTTTTTTCGGAAGCCGCCGTTGACCCCAAAGTGGAAGAAATTAAAACAACACAATATCGCGTAGCTACAAATTCGGCAATTGTAAATTCGCTGATAACTGCCGCACGAAACGGAAAGAAAGTAACAGTTTTTGTGGAAATTAAAGCTCGTTTCGATGAGGAAATGAACATTCTGATGGCTCAGAAAATGAAAGCCGCCGGAATTAACGTACTCGAAAGTCTGCCCGGACTGAAAGTTCACGCCAAAACAGCATTAATCATTCGCAAATCGGCTTCGGCTCCGTCGAAAAAACGCTATTTCGCTTTCGTAAGTACCGGAAATTTCAACGAAAAAACAGCTCAACTTTATTCGGACCACGGACTGTTTACTTCAAACGAAAAAATAACAGACGAGCTTGTTAAAATGTTTCGATATTTTGAACACCCCGAAGAAAAAATCAAATTTTCAAACATTTTAGTTCCCAATTTCAATATGATTGAAGAACTGAAAAAGAAAATCGATCGTGAAATAAATCACGTAAAAGAAGGCAAAAAAAGCCATATCATTCTGAAAATGAACAGTTTGGAAGAATCCGATATGATTGAAAAACTCTACGAAGCCGGCTCGAAAGGTGTAAAAATTGATTTGTTGATTCGAGGAATCTGTTGCCTTCGCCCGGATATGCCTTTCAGTCCGAACATTCGAGTGATTCGCATTGTCGATCGGTTTTTGGAACATTCGCGCATATTTGCATTCTATAACAACAATCGATGGGAAGTTTATATTTCGTCAGCCGACCTCATGAATCGCAATCTGCACCGCCGTGTCGAATGTGCCGCACCGATTTTAGATTCTAAATTACGAAAAGAACTCATTGATTTTCTGCAAATTCAACTGGCTGACAACACCTCTGCCCGTTTCTTGGACGAATGCAACAACCATATCGAAATTCCGGTGAAAGAAGACGAAAAACGCTTCCGTGCCCAAATTGACACCTACCTTTATCTCGAAAAAAAATTTTTAATGGGAGGGTGATGAATGGACAATGGATAATTGATAATTGATAATGGACAATAAAAAAATTCATTTTGATAACTCTCTGAAATAATTGGCTATAATATTTTTTTATAGTAACTTTGAATAAAATATGACAGAATGCAACGCCTCGTTTTAACAATTAATAATACAGAAAATACTCAAATATTCCTCAATTTCATTGAGCAATTTAATTTTATAGAAAATATTGAAATTTCGGTGCCTGTAAGCAAATTTAATATTACAAAAGAAAGTAAGTCTTCTAAAAATCTTAAAGAAATTTCAAAAAATAAATTCAAATCTTGGGAAGATTTTGAAAATCATTGCGGTATTTGGGAAGGCAGAGATATTACAAAAGATACTTTACGAAAAGCAGGTTGGAGGAGATATTGATGATACTGCTGGATACCAATATTTTAATAGAACTTTTTAAAAGATCGCCGGAGTACATTGCAAAAATAAAATTAATTGGACTTGATAATATCACTATCAGTCGAATAACGGTTTTTGAAATGATTTTAGGTGCACTTAATAAAAGGGAACTTAAAGAAATAAATAGCTTTTTAAGCAAATTTTCTCAAATAAATATAAATATAAGTATTTGTGATAAAACAGTTAACTTACTGAATAAGTACAGATTAAGTCATGGATTATATATTAATGATGCAATAATTGCTGCCACTTGTTTGGAATATCAACTGCCTATTTTGACATTAAACAAGAAAGACTTTAAATTTATTTCCGGAATAGAAATGATTGATTGAAGTAACAAAAACCTCATTTCTAAAAAATAATTAAAATTCAAAATCTATCCAATGTTTCTTTCCATAATATTTCACACTATCCGTTAAATCTGTAATTTCTAACATTCTAAATTTACCTTTTTCTGTTTTCTGTACAAATAATTTATAATCACTTTCTGCTCTACTGTATCCCAAATCAAAAACACAATTTCCTATTTCTTTCCAATTATTATCTTTTAATGTGAGAACAATTAACCCTTTAAATCTGCTAGCACAACTCGAATAATATTGACCGATTTCACAAATACCGTCTTCGTCAATATCACCAACATTAAAAATACTGTTTGGATGACAACAGTTAGATTCTGTTAAAAGTCGAGGAATGTTTTTATTCGTGAAATAGTATGATTCTCCTTCCTCACACCAATTTAACGGAAAAAGTACAAAAACAAAATCGTTTTTGCTGTCTCCGTCAATATCTCCGATATTATGAAAACCTTCGTTTTCTGCTATTAAAGTTTTCTTTGCATATCTGTATGGTAAACAATCATTTTCTTTGATATATTGACTTAGATTTATTTTAACTTTTCTATCAAACAATGTGTTATTAATAAAATCAGTGTCAATAGATAATACGGAATCCGAGCTTGTATATTTTTTTATAGACTTAATTACATAAATAATATTTATTTTTGCAGAAAACACTGATTA
>DYMH01000264.1 GCA_020721645.1 Draconibacterium orientale | reverse complement strand
TAAAATATTTTTAATCCCCTATTAATCTTTTGTATAGCACCGGCTTAAAAGCAGGGATAGTCAAAAAATATTACAGTATTTGGGAATAGACCAATATTTTTTTAGATTGATTTTCTAAAAAACCATTTCAAAACACATTTGTAATTGCACGGAAAATATCTATTTTTACCCTTGAAATATTTAAATGATAACTTATTAAAATACAATAACATGGCAAAAAGAACAATTGTAACCATGCCCGGCGACGGCATCGGAAAAGCAGTTTTGGACGAATCGCTTCGAGTATTGGAAGCCGCAGGTTTTGAGGCTGATTATACTGAAGGTGATATTGGTTGGGAATTTTGGTGTAAAGAAGGAAATGCACTTCCGCAACGCACTATCGATTTATTAGCAAAACACAAAATCGGACTTTTCGGAGCAATCACCTCCAAACCCAAAGACGAAGCATTCAACGAATTGGCTCCGGAACTGAAGGACAAAAAATTGGTGTACGCCAGCCCGATAGTTACGATGCGACAACATTTCAATTTGGAATATTGTGTTCGTCCGTGCAAATCCTACAAAGGCAATCCTTTGAATTTCATTCGCCGCAGTGCCGACGGCTCCATCGAAGAGCCGATGGTTGATGTTGTGATTTTTCGTCAAAACACCGAAGGTTTGTACGGCGGCGTAGAATGGAGCGATCCGCCGCAACAGGTTTATGATGCTTTATTGACACATCAGGCATTCAAGAAAAATTTTGGCTCGGTTCCGAAAAATGAAATATCCGTTTCCACCCGCATTTTCACCAAAGAACGTACCGAAAATATTTTGCGGGCTGCATTTGCACACGCACGAAAATTCGGTTACAAATCCGTTACATTAGCCGAAAAACCCAATGTAATTCGCGAAACATCGGGTATGATGTATAAAATGGCTCAACAAATTCAGAAACAAGACTATCCGGAAATCGAATTGTGGAACACCAACATCGATGCACAAATGATGTGGCTCACCAAAACTCCCGAAGATTATGGTGTTATCGTTGCCGGAAATATGTTCGGCGATATTGCCTCGGACGGTTTTGCCGGACTCATCGGTGGACTCGGTTTTGCATGCAGTGCACAATGGTCGAACGACGGTGTAGCGGTTTTTGAACCCACACACGGCTCTGCACCCAAATATGCCGAATATAAAACATCTATCGTAAATCCGATTGCCATGATAGAATCGGCTTGTATGATGTTAGATTACCTCGAAGAATTTGAAATTTCCAAAAAAATCCGCAAGGCAATTGCCCAAGTGATTTTCGAAGGAAAAGTGCAAACCTACGACATGAAAAAAATGCGAGGCTCTGCCGATGTAATTAATAAAGGTGCGGCTTCTACAACTCAAATTGCTGATGCAATTATTGCGAAATTGTAGAAAGTATCAAGTATCAAGACACAAGGTAAGTAATGAGCCAAGTATAAAAAGTATAAAGTTTGAAAGTGAAAAGTCGTTGATAATCAGTAATTTATGTAAAGATGTAAATTTCACTTAAAGTCCTTATTTTCAGCATTATAACTTTAT
>DYMH01000159.1 GCA_020721645.1 Draconibacterium orientale | reverse complement strand
GATATCATCATCAATGATACAGTTTGCTAATTCTGTTATGGTTTCTAAAGAAATAGATGTTTTTTCGGCATTGGCAAATTGTAGGATTTCATTGAGCGTTTCATGGTAATTTTCAAGTGCAAGTTCTAAATTTTGCTTGATATCATTGCATTCGGGGTCGTTTGGTGCAATATTAATGGCTTTTTCATAAATGGTGATTGCTTTTTTAAAGCGTTTCATTTGAAAATAAATTGTTCCTAAGTTAAAATAAGCTCTTATATAATAGGGGTCTGTTTCTATGGTTTTTTGCATCCATAGGATTGCGTCATCGATATTTCCTTGTTTCAGATAAACAACACTGATATTAAGATAATTTCGTCTATCTTTTGGGTTCAATTTCAATGCTTGAGAAAATGCTTGTAAGGCTTCTTCAAAATTATCTTCTTTCAATAATTGTGCGGCATTACGACTTATTAGTGTGCTTTGGATTTCATTTTGTTTTTGTTTGGAAATTTTACCGATGTCAGTTTTTTTGAATTTTGGATTTTCGCTGATTTTTTTATAATATTCAAGTGCTTCCTGTAATTGGGTTAAATCTTTTAAGGTCTCAGCCAAATTAAAAATGACTTCGAGATTGTCGGGAGCAATTTCCAAAGATTTTTTGTAATATTCTATGGCGTTTTCGTCATTTTTTAAATATTTATTGCAATGCCCGATATTTTTATATAATTCGGATGTAGGTTCACCATTCATTAATTCATCATAGAATTTATTCAGAGATTCTTGATAATGACCACCTTGCAACAAAAGTCCGGCTTCGGAATTTGTATTTTTTTGCATAATTTGATAATTTTCTGCTAAGATACAAAATTGATTTGATTATTGAATGAGTGTTACTATGTTTTTCAACAATTATATTGAAAACAGCAATTTGGATATTCAAAAAATGAATGAAGGGTTAAAAATATTTTTCATAAATTTTATATATTTTTACAAAAAAAATATGCACTTCGTACAATTTTATTCAAATTAATTTCTAAAAATAATTTTGAATCTATAAATTAATCAGTTGACTTTCATGAATATACATTATTTCTTCGATGGTGAAAGTCCTTATTGAGAATCTTATAATAAATTGTTCAAAATTTGAATAACTTTGTAATGATTTTTGAAAAATTCTTCTGTTTACACTATATTATATGAAGCCCAAAGAACCCGAAGAACTCATTGCAAAATATACCGAATATCTCGGCGATAGCACCGTAAAAACGATGATTCTGAAATTATCGTTGGGTTTGTTGATTCTTACATATTTTTCTTATACCGATTTGGTTGTTATCGGAAATGTCAATGCTTTTTATACTCGATTATTGTCCATAACTCTTGGTATTTTGTTAATTATCTTCCATTTTCTGTTCAAAAATCGATTTAAGCAAATAAAATTAAGCGTTTACAATTATTTTTTGGCAAGCCTTGCACTTATGATGCTTGCCAAATGTTTAGTCCATCTCAATGATGCGTATTTAGCTTCATCGGTTGCCGGAACTCTGTTGATTTATTTTATAATTTCGCTCGAAATAAAATCCAATACTAAAAAAGCTGCTTTAATTTATTTTGTTCCGGTTTTAGTTTTCATTCTCATTCTTGTAAAATGGTTTCATTTATCGAATGAGCAGTTCGATATTTTATCGAATATCTATCCAATATCTATTATCGGTTTTTTGATAAACAGAATTCAAAATAGACTTCGATTTGGAACATTTCAATCGAATTATTTACTTGATATAGAGAAAGTTAAAGCCGGAAACTTGTATAATGAAAGCTTAATTACAAATAAAAAATTAAATCAATCTTACGAAGAAATTCTGGCTCAGCACGATGAAATTGAATTGCAACGCAATCAATTATATCAAACCAATACACATATCACAAACAGCATAAATTATGCCCGAAACATACAAAATGCGATGCTTCCGGCTGAGGATATTTTTTTGCAAAATTTTTCGGAATATCTAATATTATATAAACCGAGTGAAATTCTCAGCGGCGATTTTTATTGGATTGAAAAAAATGAAAATTCGATAATATATGCAGTAGCCGATTGCACGGGACATGGCGTTCCGGGTGCGATGTTGAGTATGCTCGGCATTTCGTTGTTAAACAAAATTACTTCTCAAAACAGGGATTTGACATCAGCCGAGATTTTGGAAAAATTGAGATGCGAGCTTAAAAAATCTCTGAATCAGAAAGACTATTCTAACACTGAAAGCAAGGACGGAATGGATATTTCTGTTTGCAAAATTGACACCGACAATTTACAACTTCAATTTTCGGGGGCTTATAATTCTTTATACATTTATCGAGACAAAGAGCTTATCGAATTAAAAGCCGACAGGCAACCGATTGCAATTTATATCAAAGAAGAAAATTTTACAAATCACATTTTCCAATTGCAAAAGGGTGATATTTTATATGCTTTTACCGATGGTTTTGTTGATCAATTCGATGAAAATGAAAATAAATACAAAATTAAACGATTCAAAAAATTTATTCTCGATGTTGCTGATTTCGACCTACATCAACAAAAGCAATTGTTTGAAACCGAATTTTTGAGTTGGAAATTATCTCAGGAACAGACTGATGATGTTACTGTTGTTGCGGTTAAGATATGATTTTACTTTGATTGGTTGATTTTTTGAAGTGCTGATATGCTGATTTCTTTAATATCAAATAGTTAAACAATATATAACAGCATGCAGTGTAAGTGCAACTTGTTTTGATTTTCAAATCAATACCAAAAACAAAACCGCCAAAACTATACTTTTGGCGATTTATATTTTCTACGATGATTTGATTACATTAAGAAACTTAACAAAATACCTGCCGCTATTGCCGAGCCAATAACACCGGCTACGTTGGGAGCCATGGCGTGCATGAGCAAATGATTGGTGGGGTCTGCTTTCAATCCTTCCATTTGGGCAACACGTGCACTGTCCGGGACTGCGGAAACTCCTGCTGCTCCAATTAGTGGGTTTACGGGGTTGTCTTTTGAAGAAAATACGTTCATTAGTTTGGCAAACAATACACCGCCGGCAGTTGCAACCATGAATGATGCAGCACCGAGACCGAAAATCAAGACAGAATCTTTGGTTAAAAAAACATCGGCTTGTGTTGAAGCACCAACGGTGATTCCCAGAAGCATGGTTACGATGTCGATGAGTGAAGATTTTGCGGTGTCAGCCAAGCGTTTTGTTACTCCGCTTTCTTTAAGTAAATTACCGAAGAAGAGCATTCCCAGTAATGGAAGTGATGAGGGAGAAATCAATGCGGTCATCAATAAACCGACAATGGGGAATAATATTTTTTCGGTTTTGGCAACGGTTCTTGGGGGCCTCATACGGATTAAGCGTTCTTTTTTTGTTGTGAGTAAACGCATAATCGGTGGTTGAATGACGGGCACTAATGCCATGTATGAATAGGCGGCAATGGCAATGGGACCGATAAGGTTTTTGACCGTGTTTCCATTGGCGAGAATGTTGATTCCGTTCGCAAGTTTTGAGGCTGTAAAAATAGCAGTCGGACCGTCGGCTCCGCCGATAATTCCGATTGCACCGGCTTCCTGCGGTTCAAAACCTAAGTAAATGGCTCCGAGAAATGTTACAAATATGCCGAGTTGTGCTGCAGCTCCGAGTAACATCAAACGCGGGCTTGAAATGAGTGTCGAAAAGTCGGTCATCGCCCCAATTCCCAAGAAAATAAGCGGCGGAAACCAGCCTGAAACAACCCCTGAATAAAAAATATTCATTACGCTGCCGGGTTCATAAATTCCGAGCCCAAGATTAAAATCCAAGACTTGAAACATTGGAATATTTCCAATTAATATTCCCATACCGATGGGTATCAATAGAAGCGGTTCGTAATCGAATTTTATGGCAAGAAACAAGAATACAAATGCGACCAAAATCATGACCAAATGACGCCAAGTGGCATTTGGAAATGATGAAAAATCCCAAAAATTCATCAGACCTGTAACGCCGTCGGAACGGTGTGTGTATGTGAATTTGTCGGAAAGTTGTAATACATCGTCCACAACAAGTCCTTTTCGTGGTTTCAGTTGAATTTCTTCCTGAACGGTAACATAGCCGGTTGTTCCGGCTTTTTTCAAAAGATGACTGACGGTTTTTGCTTTAAAAGCCATACAAATTGTATCGCCTTGTAATTTCCATGTTCCGATATAGCTTTGTTTTGCGGAATCCATGATGAAAACATCATTCTTTTTAAAGTTGATGGTTTTATTTCGTTTCGTATAATCTTTTGAATCATAAGTTGTTTTGTAACCGTCGGCTCGATTTACCCATTTCCCTTCGATGAGTGTTTGAGACAAACTTTTTGCGGATTTTTTTTCGGGTGAGGATTTACTATTTATAAACAGTGACGAAATTCCCCACAATAAGGTGATAACCGCTATAAATGTCAGCGCTTTTCTCATAATATTTTTATTTTTTGATTCAGATTGAAATAATAATCAATAGATTGTTTTGATAGAAATTTTTTTTTATCCAATTTCCATCAACAAATCATCTTGAAGAACCACATCTGCTTCTTTAACGTTGATATTTTTAACCGTGCCTTCGGTTTCGGCAAGAATATTATTTTCCATTTTCATGGCTTCGAGCACCAATAACACATCGCCCGCTTTAACCACATCGCCTTCTTTCACTTTCACTTTAAAAATTGTTCCGGGAAGCGGTGATTTTACTTTGGCACCGAACGAGCCGGTCTTTTTTTCTTTAACTTTGATATTGGCATCGCTCGGCGAAACACTCACATCGGCACGAACCAATTTGGGCGTTTTGGGCTTTTGAACGCTTTGGTCTAATTCCACTTTATAGCTTGTTCCGTTAATATCAATTTCTACAATATTTTCTTCAAAGCTTTGTATTATAGCTTCATAGCTATTTCCTTTTATTTTAAAATTGAATTTTTTCATTTTTGAATATTGATTTTCAAGTTTTTGACAATTTTCTTTTGGTTCGATGATAAATCATTTCTGTAAACAGAATTCACGGTTAGTTGAAATTAACGACGTAAAATATTCAATCCATGTAATTTAGAACTCCACGGCGAATAAATTTTATGAACTCGTTTAATAGTCATCGTTGTGTTTTCGGTATCGTGTAATTCGTTAAAATAGAGATATATTGCTGCGGCAATTGCCGCATTTTCATCTCCGCTGATGGTGCTTTCTTTGATATTGTTTTGAGGATTGCCTGCTTTCCGGAATGCGAAATTGATGTGCATATTGAGAATCTTGGGTACAGCAGCAAAAATGAGATACAAAACAGTCAAAGCGGTAAAAACAATAAGCAATCCAACCAAGGCGATGACATAATTTATAGTATCGATATTCATAATAATTGATGATTGATAAATGATAATTGATAATTATTAGTGACGTAATCATTTGATTTTGATAAAAATACGGATACGGTTATTTACAAATCAATTGTTTTAGTACATCTTAATTCTATAAAGGAATATTTGAATGTTTTTTTGGCGGATTGGTGCATTTTTTTGTTTCCAACGTTTGGAATGCTCTGATAATGCGGAATCTGGTATTTCGTGGTTCAATCACATCATCAATAAAACCGTATTTTGCAGCGATGTATGGATTGGCAAATTTTTCGACATATTCGGCTTCTTTATCCAATACATAATTTTGTAATTCTTTGGGGTCGGTTATTTCATTCATTTTATTGCCTTCTAAAATTTGTATGGCACCGCTTGCACCCATTACTGCAATTTCGGCTGAGGGCCAGGCATAATTGATATCGCCTCGCAATTGTTTGCAACTCATCACATCGTGTGCTCCGCCGTAGGATTTTCGGAGGGTGATTGTAACCTTTGGAACAGTTGCTTCGCCGTAAGCAAAGAGTAATTTGGCTCCGTTTGTGATAATTCCGCCGTATTCTTGCTTGCTTCCGGGTAAAAATCCGGGAACATCGACCAAAGTGAGTATCGGAACATTAAACGCATCACAGAGGCGAACAAATCGTGCGGCTTTTTTCGAGGCATCGATATCTAAAACACCGGCTAAGAAATTGGGTTGGTTGGCAACAACACCCACCGGACGACCGTTGAATTTAACAAAACCGACAACAATGTTTTTGGCATAATGACGATGAAATTCTAAAAATTCGGCATCATCAACAATTTTGTAGATAATATCTTTAACATCATACGGCTGATTGGAATTTTCGGGAATGATTGTATTGAGTTCATCGCTTACCCTGTCGATTGGTTCGTGACATTCGGTTTGAATCGGGTCTTCCAAATTATTTTGGGGGAGATATTCCAATGTTTTGCGAATCAGCATAATGCCTTCGTCTTCGTCATCTGCTCTAAAATGGGCGACGCCCGATTTTGTGGCATGAACCGTAGCACCGCCAAGGTCTTCGGTACTAATGTCTTCGCCTGTTACTGTTTTGGTTACTTTTGGTCCGGTAACGAACATGTAACTAGTTTTGTTGCTCATAATCACAACGTCGGTGAGAGCGGGAGAATAAACGGCACCGCCGGCACAGGGACCGAAAATAGCTGAGATTTGCGGAACAACACCAGATGCCATAATATTACGTTGAAAAATTTCGGCATAGCCTGCCAAACTCATCACGCCTTCCTGAATACGAGCTCCGCCGCTGTCGTTGATACCGATAATCGGTGCACCGACTTTCATGGCTTGATCCATGATTTTACAAATTTTTTGTGCGTAAGTTTCCGAAAGCGATCCGCCGAAAACTGTAAAATCCTGCGAAAAGATATACACAATTCGTCCATCAATCGTTCCATGTCCTGTAACAACGCCATCTCCCGGAAAGCTTTCTTTTTCCATCCCAAAATCGCGACATCGATGTGTTACAAACATATCGTATTCCTCAAAACTGCCCTCATCGAGTATTTTCTCGATACGTTCGCGAGCTGTGTATTTGCCTTGTTGATGTTGTTTTTCGATTCGTTTCAAACCGCCGCCTAATCGGGCTTGTTCGCGCAAATCGATTAATTTTTTAATTTGGTCTTGACGTGACATGATTATTATTTTTAAAAAGTGTGAATGCGATGTTTTTTTAATATTTTCAAAATTAGAGTTTGATAAAAGAAAATAAAATGACTTTAAACATCTTTCTTAAAAAGATATTGTCATCTTGCACGTAGGCTGAATATTTATGAACTTAGTTTGGCTTAGGGAAGAACTCAGAAAGCTTTTTAAAATTTAGCTCGAAACCGAAGTAACATTTCCGGAAATTTTCGGTATTTTATCAAAGAATGTTATTTTTCTTTAAAAAATCAACGGGATACATTTCGTCCACTAATTTTTCATCATATATTTGAAATCCGTTTTTTTGTAAAAAGACAAAGCTGTCGAACTGTCGAACTCGCAAGTATGGAGTTT
>DYMH01000158.1 GCA_020721645.1 Draconibacterium orientale | reverse complement strand
GGAACACTGCCAATGCGGTGTTTCAGAAGTTCGTCGAAAGTTTTATTTACAATTGCAAAGATACCGACAGGCAGTTTGTTGCCGTAAATTTTGCTGAGCAAAAAGTTTTTTTCTTGCAGATATTCAATATTTCTACGAATTGCTTCTGTTGTTTTTTTTCGATATTCGGTGGCGGCAATTTTTCCGGCTTCGCTTGTCAGGATTTTTTCGATGAGCAATTGCGAAAAAGCATTCACCCCGTTTACCGAATACAAAAGTCGAATACCCAATTCTTGTATGAATTGACGGTTTGTACTGTGAATAAATCCAACACGTTGCCCACTCAAACCAATTGATTTACTGAAACTTTCGCTGATAATAACATTGTCGAAAGACAAAAGTTTTTGATACAAATTGTCGGGATTTTCATAAAATAAACGCCGATATGGACCGTCCCAGATAACAACGGCATTAACTTTTGTAAGTTGTTCGATAATTTCGATCAGTTCATCGTCAGAATCTTTTTCGCCTGTCGGATTGTTGGGGTCGCAAATTATAACAGCCTGATTACGAAAACGTTCGGCATTAGTTTTCAATTCGCTGACGGAATTGTAAAAATCCAAAGGAGTTCCTTCAATTTTCAGGATTTTATCGTATGAGCCCCAAAAATAGGCGTATGCAAAGACTTTTTCGACTTTCAATACGCTGAAAATCATACTCAAAGCGTGCATTCCTCCTACGGATATTAGGATATTTTCGAGGCTCGATTTGCCGTTGAAATATTCTTGATTTATAGCCTGCCGCAGTTCGGGACGCCCCAAAGTAGGCGGATAAAATTGTATTTCGTTGCTTTGAAAATCAATTGTTGGAACGATTTTCGATAAATCGATTTTTACAACATTGTTGATTCCGCGATTCAAATACAGATATTCGTGCCCCGACTCGATACTCATTTTTTTTATATCCTGCCCGATTCCTACGATTGAAGAAAAAGTGGCTCCGCTTACTTTTATTTGCATAATTCTATAATTTTAAAACTCTGAAATTGTTCAATTCATTTTAATGTAAAGTAGCCCCGATGAGATGAATAAATTCTTCGCGTGTAGCAACGCGATTAAAGGCTCCGGTAAATGCCGAAGTCGTAGTTACTGAATTTTGTTTTTGAATGCCTCGCATTTGCATACACATGTGCCTCGCTTCGATAACAACGGCTGTTCCAAGCGGCATTAAAGTTTCCTGAATGCAATCGCGTATTTGCATGGTCAGTCGTTCCTGAACTTGCAATCTGCGAGAAAATGCTTCAACAACACGTGCAATTTTACTTAATCCGGTGATGTGTCCATTCGGAATATAAGCAACGTGTGCTTTGCCGAAAAATGGCAACATGTGATGTTCGCACATCGAAAATAATTCGATGTCTTTTACAATCACCATTTCACGGTAATCTTCCTGAAACATAGCACTTTTCAGGATAAGTGCCGGGTCGGTATTGTAACCTTGGGTTAGAAATTGCATTGCTTTCGCTACGCGTATGGGCGTTTTTTCGAGACCTTCGCGTGCAGCATCTTCACCCAAATGTTGCAATATGCTGTGATAATGTTTTGCTAATTTTTCGGTTGTTTCATCGTTGTAATGTTCAATTTTAACGTATCCCACTTCGGGATTGATACCCATTCCTTTGCTTGTATGATTCATTGATATAAATATTTATAAGTTATTATTAATGATTGACGATTATTCGCCATAATATTCGACAAAATTATTTTCTGTTTCTTCTATTCTAACACGATGCAATTCGGCACCAAGTTTCTTAATTTCGGGATATAACACATCCCAGATACCCACCGAAATATTCTCTGTTGAAACAATTTTTCCTTGCATAAAATCGGTTTCGGTATTGATATTTTTGTGGTCCAATTTTAAAATGACTGTGTCTTTTAATACACGACTTAGGTCTTTCAAATTCACAACGAATCCTGTTTCGGGATTGATAGTACCTTTTATGGTAACATGAAGCACGTAATTATGCCCATGCCAATTGGGGTTGGAACAAGCTCCAAAAGTTTCCAAATTCAAAGCATCGTTCCAGTCGGCACGAAAAAGCCGATGAGCTGCCGAAAATCGCTCTCTGCGGGTAATGTATATCATAATAAGTGATTTTTTAATGTATTAGATAGAAACGCTATCTGACAAAAATAACAAATTTCAAATAAAATTCCTTAACATGATAATCCTAAAAAAACGAATTTATCACCGACAATTAATTTGTAAAGCTAAAAAGAAAGTCTTTTATTTGTTCAAATTAAATTTAAAAAATGAAAATTTTAATTGTTTCGGCAACAGTCACAGAAATCAGTCCACTGCTTGAAAAAATATTTAAAACATCTGATTTTCCGAATCAAACAATTGAAACACAAAGTGCTAATCATAAAATTACGTTTTTGATTACCGGCATTGGTATTGCATCAAGCATTTATCGTTTGGTAAAAATGCCGTCTTTGCAACAATACGATTTGGTTATCAACGTTGGTATTTGCGGGACATTTTCCGATGATTTGGAGATTGGAACCATCGTAAATGTTGTTTCCGATGAATTTGCCGATTGCGGTACGGAAGATAATTCGGGTTTTCATACACTTTTCGACATTGAATTTTTAAAACCCGATGAATTTCCGTTCAAATCCGGACGTTTAGAACCGAATTATGATACAGCGTTTCTGTCTTCACTCAAAAAAGTGAATGCAATAACGGTAAATCGGGTTTCGGGAACAGAAAATACGATTCTCGAACGTCGAAAAAAATTTTCGCCTCAAATCGAAACAATGGAAGGTGCTGCGGTTTTTTATGTTTGTTTATCCGAAAAAATTCCGGTGGTTCAAATTCGGGCTATTTCAAATCGGGTAGAAATTCGGGATAAAAATACATGGAACATTCCGCTGGCTGTTAAGAATTTAAATCAGTTTTTGGAACAAATCATTCTCGAATTATAACCAAAACAGACAACTATTTAATAATTCAAATATTTTTACTGATGAAACTTCGACTCGGATTCTCGACCTGCCCCAACGATACTTATATTTTCGATGCTTTGGTGCATCATAAAATAGACACCGAAGGACTTGATTTTGAACTCTTTTTGGCTGATGTTGAACAATTAAACAAAGCCGCTTTCGATTCGCAAATTGATATTACAAAACTAAGTTATCATGCGTATGCTTATGTTGCCGAAAATTATGTTTTATCAGACTCGGGCAGTGCCTTGGGCTACAAAAACGGTCCGCTTTTAATATCAAAAAGAAAAATATATCCTGATGAAATTTCCGGGTTAAAAATTGGCATTCCGGGAAAATTTACAACAGCTAATTTGCTCATGGGCATTGCCTTTCCCGATGCACTCCAAAAAATCGAATATCTTTTTTCTGACATCGAAGAAGCTGTATTATCGAATGAAATTGATGCC
This sequence comes from Draconibacterium orientale, assembly GCA_020721645.1. Taxonomy (GTDB): domain Bacteria; phylum Bacteroidota; class Bacteroidia; order Bacteroidales; family JAADGE01; genus DYMH01. The sequence goes on along the minus strand of DYMH01000158.1, from coordinate 4,040 downwards.
GGACTGATTATTCACGAAAATCGTTTTACGTACGAAAAAAAAGGGTTACTAAAAATTATTGATTTGGGCGAATATTGGGAAAAGGAAACCAATATGCCGATTCCTCTGGGTGGAATTGCTATTAACAGGGCACTTCCTCTCGAAGTTCAAAAAAAAATTAATCGTTTGATACAAAAAAGTATTCAATTTGCATTTGCAAATCCGGGAACGGGTTTGGATTTTATTCGTCGTTATGCACAGGAAATGGACGAAATTGTGATGCAAAAACATATCAACCTTTATGTAAATCAATTTACCGAAAATCTGGGTTTTGACGGACGAAAAGCGATAGAATTTTTATATCACCAAGCCGTTGAAAAAAATATCATACCACAAATTAATAAAAACATTTTTTTCGAAGATTCTCTCTCTGAATTAAAATAAAACTTACACGCCTTTTTCTATTAAAAATCGGGAGGCTTCGTTGTCGAAATTATGAACATGGTCGTAATACCAAGCTGTCAGAAAATCGTACAATGAACGACAAATATTTTTATCGCCTTGAATAAACTTTTTTTGAAAATCTTCGACTGTTTCTGCAAATTTGCTATGTTCATCTTTGTGTTTTTGCAAATTCGGCGATAAATTTTTACTCAAAATCAATTCCTCGTCCACAAAGAAATTCTCTGCAAAGAACGATAATTTATGCATAAAAGTCGGCAAATCCGGAGAACAGCTTTTGTTTTCGACAATTCCGTTCAATAGCAACAACAATTCATAATACCGTTTGTGGTGCATATCAAAAATTTCAACACCACTTTCGGAAAAAGGTTTCAAATTATTCATAAGGTTTCTTATATCTACAAATTTGCTCCGAAATTTTTTAGAATAAAATGACAAAAATCATTTTCATAAATGTTGTTCCCTAACCGAAAATGTAGGATTTTCAAATAGTGATTCTTAAAAAAATAAAATAACTTTGTTGTCTAAATTTTCTTACATAATGCCTACGTTTTTATTTGATGAAATAATATTCGGACCTGTTAAAAGTCGCCGCTTAGGAACTTCTCTGGGGATTAATTTACTGCCTTTGGAATCGAAATTATGTAATTTCGACTGTATTTATTGCGAATGCGGAAGAACATTTAAAACAAAGCTCGGTCAAAAAAAATTTCACAGCCGCTTGGAGGTCGAAACGGCTTTGCGAAAGAAATTATCCGAAATGAAAACGAACAATTCGCCGCCCGATGTTATTACTTATGCCGGCAACGGAGAACCTACAATGCACCCCGATTTTATAGATATTATTGATGATACTTTAAAATTGAGAGACGAATTTTTTCCGAACACACGCATCGCTGTCTTGTCGAATGCCACAATGATTCACAAAGAAAAAATAAGAAACGCTTTGTCGAAAGTCGATTTGAATATTTTGAAATTAGATTCGGCGGTTGAAGCGACTTTTCGCTTAATAAATAATCCCGCAAAAGGATTCACCGTTGCCAAATTGATTGAAAATTTACGTCATTTTAATGGCAATTTTGTGATGCAAACCATGTTTTTGACAGGCAATTATCGAGGAGAAATTATTGATAACACCACCGAAGCCGAAATTGGAGCATGGCTCGAAATTCTGAAAAAGGTTTCGCCAAAACAAGTCATGATTTATACCATTGACCGCGACACGCCTTCGCCCGGATTAATAAAAGTGTCGGAAACAAAACTTAAAGAAATCGCTGCCCGGGTAAAAGAAATTGGTTTTTCGGCAGAAATTTCATTATAATTGCTTAAATTTACATTCATTAAGTCTAACAAAAAACCTAAAATTGTGAGAAAAAATAGAGTTTATATCGTCATTTTTGTTTTATTTGCAACAAGTTGCAGCATTACACAAGAATATCATTTTAATAATAATTATTCCGGTGATGCTAAAACATCTATCGATTTATCGATGCTCAAAGGATTTATGAGCGGTCTGGATTCTACCGGAAACGATAATTCATTGGATACTATGGACCGCTCGCTTGCCGAAATTGCCGATGCTTTGAAATTAACCGGTGTAGAAAACGTACAATACGGCTGGAACAATGATAAAACGGTTTTATTTATCTCGTACAATTTTAAAGATATTGAAACATTCAACAAAGCCGCCGGAGCCGAACAACAAGGCTCAACCCTTTTGTCGATGGATAGAAGCTCGAACGATAAAATACGAATCACTGCAAAAGGAAAAAATTTCTTTTACGACTCGCCTGAAATAACAAAAGAAGACACAATTTTTAATTCCGAAAGTATGGCTTCGATGAAGGATTACTACAAATATAAATTGATTTTAAATTTCGATAGGAAAATAAAGCGTTTGGACAACAAAAAAGCTGTTCTCTCGGAAGATAAAAAAAGCATTGAATATTCCGGAAATATTGCAGATATGTTTGCAAAAGGTTCAAGTTTCGATGTTCACTTGAAATTTGCAACCAAATAATAAAACTCACTAAAAAGGCTTTTTTCAAAGCCTTTTTTTATACAAATTCCCGTGCCTGAGCAAGATTGACAATACTATTCACAATTTCTTCGGTTGTCATTCGGCTGCGATTGTAAACGGCATCGAAAATTTCCGAATCCGGGCGGTCGCCTTTAAAAAATTGCATAAAAGATTCTCGATGCTTTTCGGTTTCTAAAACACGTTTTCCGGCATCGCTTTCAGACAAATTCAATCGCCTCGAAATTGAGCTTACACGAAATTCCATGGGTGCAATAATTTTAAAATGCAGAGATTTTGCAATATCTTGGGCTATCATGCAACCTGCACGCCCAACAATAACACAATCGCCCTGTTCGGCATAATTTCTGACTATTTTTTTTATTGTTTTGATGATATGACTGTCTGCCGCATATTTCTTTTTGGAGAACGAAATAATAATATCGCCCAAAAATTGTTTTTCCTCCCCTCCAAAAATATGTGCTATCTCTTTCGGATTAACTTCTAAATTTTTTGCCGATTCTTCGATAACTTCTTTTGTTACACGAAGCCATTTACGCGAACTTATTTCCGATAATTTGGCGGTAACTCCTTCGGCAATCTCAGAGGCATAAGAGCCATACTGCCGCGAAATAGTGATAACCGGACCCAATTCTGTTTTTGACACATGTTCCGTCATCGAACGCAAATTCATATATTCCAAAAAAATATTTCCCATGACTTATTTTTTTATATCAGCACAATTTTCGAATTTTTAAACATAATAAGTTACATCATTTTTTATTAAAAATCATAATTTTTACTTATATTATTTACATTTTTTAAATAAATAAAAGACTTTTATCTCCTTTGTAATTAAATTTGTATATCTTTGGTTATATCAGTAATATAATTTTAAAAATTTACCACTATGAGAAAAAACCTTTTTCTTCTTCTATTTTTAGGAATTTTAGTTCCTATTTTGACAGTTGCCCACCCTCCGAAAAAAGTGATTCTGAAAATGAAAAGCAATTCAAAAACCCTCACGGTTAAAGTGGTGCACCCTGTTAAAGATATTAAGACTCATTTTATTAAATCGCTCGTTGTAAAAGTAAACGGCGTGGAAGTTAAAACAGTTGATTTGACACCTGAATCGCCATATCAATCGAAAGACATCGACATCGAACTTCCCAATTTAAAGCCTGGCGATGAAATTGCTGTTGTGGCAACCTGCAATCGGATTGGTTCAAAAACCGGAAAAATCAAAATTTAATCAAAAAAAAAGACCTCATTTTCGAGGTCTTTTTTTTTTGTATATTATATCAAAATTATTTTTTGATAAATCGTTTAGAAAGCATTTTTCCTTCATCAAAAACATGAAGCATATATATTCCCGCAGGTAATTCTTCGATATTTATTTGACGTTCTCCATTCAAATCGATTGATTTAACGATACGGCCATTTACATCATAAATTACAGCATTCTGAGTTTGTCCTCCAACTGTGATATAAATAAAATCATAAGCGGGATTTGGATAAATATCTAAAGTATTTCCGTCATCAACATCGCTTCCTACATATTGAATTTCAAATCCATCGGATT
>DYMH01000157.1 GCA_020721645.1 Draconibacterium orientale | reverse complement strand
AAAATGAAAGGAATAATCCTCGCCGGCGGTTCCGGAACACGCCTCTATCCCATTACACAATCCATCTCGAAACAAATCATACCGATTTACGATAAACCGATGATTTACTATCCGCTTTCGGTGCTGATGATGAGCAATATAAAAGAAATACTGATAATTTCGACACCGCACGACCTCCATTTGTACGAAAATCTTTTGGGCGACGGTTCGCAGCTCGGAATATCTATTTCTTATGCCGTACAACCCTCGCCCGACGGACTGGCACAAGCCTTTCTGATTGGCGAAAATTTTATCGGCAATGACACTGTCTGCTTAGTTTTGGGCGATAATTTGTATTACGGCTACCAATTTGGAAAAGTATTGGAAGAATCGGCAGAATTAAACAACGGCGCCGTAGTTTTCGGCTACTACGTCAATGACCCACAACGCTATGGTGTTGCAGAATTTGACGAACAAGGGAAAGTCATTTCCTTGGAAGAAAAACCCACCGACCCCAAATCAAATTATGCTGTTACGGGTCTTTATTTTTACGACAACTCGGTGGTAGCCAAAGCAAAAGCTTTAAAACCCTCAAAACGCGGTGAATTGGAAATCACAGACCTCAACCGAGTGTATCTCGACCAAGGTAATCTCCACGTGAAACTTCTGGGACGCGGCATGGCCTGGCTCGACACCGGAACACACGAAAGCCTGCTCGATGCCTCAAATTTTATTGCAACCATCGAATCACGACAAGGACTGAAAGTTGCCTGCATTGAAGAAATTGCTTTTACAAAAGGCTATATATCCAAAGAACAACTCCTGAAACTGGCAGAACCAATGAAAAAAAATTCATACGGCGAATACCTCATGAATATCGCTTCCGGAAAAATCAAAACAATCAATTTTTAAAGTATTTTTCTACATTTCACCATGTTTTTTCACATTAAAATAATCTAAATTCAAATTCCACATAATAGGAAAAAAAAATGAACGTTATAAAGACAGATATTACCGATTTAATGATTATTGAACCCAACGTTTTTAAAGATAACCGCGGGTACTTTCTCGAAAGTTACAGTAAACAGAAATTGGAAATTGCTCACAAGTTCTTTGATTTTATTCAAGACAACCAATCCAAATCGAACTACGGAGTTGTACGCGGATTGCACTATCAATTGGCACCGCATGCCCAAACAAAATTGGTTCGGGTTTTGCAGGGCACAATACTTGATGTTGCAGTCGATTTGAGAAAAGGGTCGCCGAATTTCGGAAAATGGTTTTCTGTTGAGTTGAGTGCCGAAAATTTCAAACAATTGCTCGTTCCCAAAGGATTTGCACATGGATTTTCGGTACTGAGCGAAACAGCAATCGTTATGTACAAATGTGATTCACCATGGGATAAAAAATCGGAACGAGGTATTGTTTTCAACGACACTGCCCTGAATATCGATTGGAAAATCCCCTTGCAACAAATAATTATTTCGGAAAAAGATGCCGATTTACCAAAATTTAAAGAAGCCGATATTAATTTTATTTTTTAAATTAGATTACTTATTCTAATTTAACCACAAGAAAAATACAAAAATCAAACGCAATCAAGAACTTAATTATTAACTTATTAAAAAAGATTTACTATGAAATTAGTTACATATTCAGCAATATTTTTAATGTTGATAGGCGTTTCTTTCGCACAATCGCCCGAAATGGTTTTAGTTGAGGGCGGCAGTTTCAGAATGGGTAATGATTACAGTTCCAACCAAGACGAAAGACCCGAACGTGTTGTGAAATTGAACAGCTTTTACATGAGCAAATACGAAGTAACCAACGCCGAATATCGAATTTTTGCAAAAGCAGTCGGTATCGACAGACCGATAGGTCCGGACAATTCACCCGTAACCAATTTAAGCTGGCAGTCGGCTGTTATGTTTTGCAACTGGCTCAGCGGCAAAGAAAACCTCGACCAATCGTATCAAATTACCCGCGACAGCAATAAATTCATTGCCACTTTTATTCCCGGCAAAAGCGGATACCGACTTCCCACCGAAGCCGAATGGGAATACGCAGCCCGCGGCGGTTCAAAATCTAAATATTACGCATACAGCGGCAGCAACGACCCCGGCGAAGTTTCATGGAATATTACAAATTCGGGCAATGCTACACACGAAGTAGGTTCTAAGAAACCTAACGAACTCGGAATCTTCGACATGACAGGCAACACAATGGAATGGTGTACTGATTGGTTCGACGATAAATATTACGGAAAAAATGAAAATGAAAATCCTTCCGGTCCGTTAAACGGTGTAAGTAGAGTATGCAGAGGCGGAAACTACCTTTGCCGGTCCGATGTATTGCGAAATACACGACGATTTGAACTCGAGCCCAATAATACAGATGGTTTGGCAGGTATTCGACTTGTTAAAAATCAATAAATACCTTTCAATACATAAAAAAGAGTCCTAAATTTAGGACTTTTTTTTATTAAATCATTTTTAAAATTCGTGTTCTTAGAAGAATATTGTAAGAAAGTGTATTCATATAAAATAAAAATAGTTTAAACTCTTTTTATTCAAGTTGTTTTAAAAAATGAAAATTAAAAAAGTTATCCCCTCCTTATTTCTCATGTTGTTTTTTACAGTGTTGGTTACAAGTGCGAATTATGCACAGAAACACTCGGATTGCTCATCAGATGCAACCTTTAAAATAGTTAAATTCAAAACTTCGGCTTCGACCGACTCCAATAAAAAAACTGTGGAAAGTGAGTTGCAAGCTGTTGCCGGAGTTGAAAAAGCAGATTTGTATCTGAAAGACAACATTATCAGTATTAGCTATAAATCCGAGCTTGTAACATCTGCAGCTTTGATGAAAGTGATTATAGATAAAGGTTTTACAGCAGAAATGGTTCAAAGTAACAAAACTAAATCATCATGTTGCAGTAAAGATAACAGCAAAAAATCTTGCTGCAAAGAGTAGCTTTAAATAAAAATGATCCAAAAGCAATCTTCGGATTGCTTTTTTTTTGTAATATCAACAAAAAAAGTAAAGAAGCAAAAGAAAATCATATCATTTCTGAATAAATTTTCTACTTTTGCAGTTCAAAGAACTTTACACTTTTAACTTTTAACTTACATATGTTTGATAATCTGTCTGACAGGCTCGAAATGTCCTTTAAAATACTTAAAGGCGAAGGCAAAATAACCGAAATCAATGTTGCGGAAACATTAAAAGAAGTAAGACGAGCATTGTTAGATGCCGATGTCAATTTTAAAATTGCAAAAGATTTTACCAATACAGTCAAAGAAAAAGCACTGGGAGCCGATGTACTCAAATCGGTGAAACCCAAAGAGATGATGATAAAAATCGTTCACGATGAGTTGGTTCAACTCATGGGTGGCGATAAAACCGATTTAAAACTCAACGGCAAACCTTCAATCATTCTGATAGCCGGTTTACAAGGTTCCGGGAAAACAACCTTTTCGGGTAAATTAGCCAACCTGCTCAAAAATAAAAAGGGCAAACACCCACTTCTGGTGGCAGGCGATGTCTATCGCCCTGCTGCCGTAGAACAATTAAAGGTATTGGGACAACAAATAGACGTGCCCGTATATTTTGAAGAAGGCAGTAAAAACCCCGTTGCAATAGCCGAAGCTGCTGTAAAAGACGCTAAATTAAGAGGTTACGACACCGTAATAGTTGATACCGCAGGTCGTTTGGCAGTTGATGCCGACATGATGAACGAGATTGCCAATCTGAAAAAAGCGTTAAAACCTGACGAAATACTCTTTGTTGTGGATTCCATGACAGGGCAAGATGCCGTAAATACAGCTAAAGAATTTAACGACCGCTTAGATTTCGATGGTGTCGTACTTACAAAATTGGACGGCGATACCCGTGGCGGTGCCGCACTTTCGATACGAACGGTTGTAAACAAACCCATTAAATTTGTAGGAACCGGAGAAAAACTCGATGCCCTGGATATTTTTTACCCTTCGCGTATGGCAGACCGTATCTTGGGTATGGGCGACATCGTGTCTTTGGTCGAAAAAGCTCAGGAACAGTTTGATGAAGAAGAAGCAAAAAAATTACAGAAGAAAATTGCCAAAAATCAATTTAATTTCAACGATTTTCTCAAACAAATTGCTCAAATTAAAAAAATGGGAAATTTGAAAGATTTGGCTTCAATGATTCCGGGAGTTGGCAAAGCGATTAAAAATTTAGACATCGACGACGATGCTTTTGTTGGTATTGAAGCCATAATTTATTCGATGACTCCTGCCGAACGCGAAGACCCGAGCTTACTTAACGGAAGCCGCAAGAAACGTGTCGCTCTTGGCAGCGGAACAGATATTCAGGAAGTTAATCGCCTGCTCAAACAATTCGATGAAACACGTAAAATGATGAAAATGGTTGCAGGTGGCGGAAATATGAAACAAGCAGTTGCAAACGCCCGGAAAAAGAAAAGATAATTGTTAATTGTTAATTGTTAATTGATAATTGTTAATGAAGTAATATTTCAATTAAAAAATACAAAAATAATAGGATACAAATAAACTCGTCCTATTTTTATTCTATCCAACAAAAATAAAGCGATTCAATTCATTTTTGAATCGTTTTTTTTATGTTGATACTGTACGCATTGAAATCAAAAAATAAAAAACAACGATAAGAGCAACGATTCCGGAAACAGCGAAAGTTGTTGCGGCATCGAAATTGTACCAAATTAATCCGGCAAAAGAACTTGCCGCCATCGTACAAATACTTTGAAATGCTGAATAAGTTCCGATTGCGGTTGCCGTGTCTTTTTTGTCGGAAATATTGCTGATCCAAGCTTTTGAAATTCCTTCGGTGGCTGCCGCATATATCCCGTAAAGGAAAAACAACACCAAAAAGGCATGAATGCCTTCGAAATAACTCATTCCGAAATATACGATTGAAAACATCGAAAGTCCGAAAAGAAACATACGCTTTAACCCAATTTTATCGGCTATGATTCCGAGCGGAAACGAAAAGAGTGCATATATCAAATTATAAAAAATATAAATGCCGATAACAGCCGAATCGGACATTCCGGATTGTTTTACTTTCAACAACAAAAATACATCGGAACTGTTGAAAAGTGTAAACACCAAAAGTCCGATAACTAATTTGCGATAAACTGCCGGACTTTTTTTCCAATAGGTAAGAAACGAAAAAAACGGCGTTTTCTTTTTTTCTATGACTTCGAATTTCTTTTTGTCTTTAAGCAAAAATGAAGTTAAAACAGCTAAAAGTCCGGGAAGAAATGCTATAAAAAACAAAGTTTTGTAATCTTCCGGAAAAAAATACAGCCAAATTAAAGCCAAAAGTGGTCCAAGAACCGCACCCAAAGTATCCATTGCGCGATGAAATCCGAAAACTTTTCCTTTGGTTTCGGGCGTAGCTTCGTCGGAAAGAACGGCATCGCGTGCTCCTGTTCTGATTCCTTTTCCGAATCTATCCACGGTGCGGGCAAAAAATATCCAAACAGGAAAAATAAACAAAGCCAGCATGGGTTTTGAAATTGCACTGAGGGCATAACCGATTTGTACGAAAGGCACACGTTTGCCCGAATTGTCGGACAATTTACCGAAATATCCTTTACTCAATCCGGCGGTGGCTTCGGCAAGTCCTTCGAGAATGCCGATGAGTACGATTGAAAATCCGATAGTTTTCAGGTAAATCGGCATCACAGGGTAAAGCATTTCGCTTGCCATGTCGGTAAACAAGCTCACGAGCGACAAGGTCCAAACTGTGCGGGTGATGTATTTTTTCATTCAACAAAAATAATTAATATTTAAGAAAAATGTTTTTTGATTTTGATAACTTTTAAGATAACTTTGCACTATGGGAAGACAAATAATTTTTCACGGAGATTATTTTATCGATTTTTATCAAAATCTTGATGATAAAACCAAATTGAAAATTCAATTTGTTTTAGAGTTGATTAAACAGGTCGACAGAATTCCTGAAAAATTTCTTGCTCCGCTGACAGGTTATGACAGACTTTTTGAGATTCGTGTTGAATTTCAATCCAACATATACAGAATTTTTTGCTGTTTTGATGAAGGAAATTTAGTAATACTTTTCAATGGATTTCAAAAAAAATCACAAAAAACACCAAAGAACGAAATTGACAGAGCCATGCGATTGAAAAATGAATATTTTAAACTAAAAAAAAACAATGACCATGACAAAATATGACGGAATAAAAACATTCGATGAATTGATTGAAAAAGAACACGGAGAAATCGGAACCGAAAGCAGAAATCAGTACGAAGAAAATTATCAGATGTTCATTATCAGTGAAATGTTGAAAGAAGCCCGGAAAAAGGCAAATATGACCCAGGTACAATTGGCTTTGAAAGCCGGAACAAAAAAAAGTTATATTTCTCGCATTGAAAATGCAAAGGGAAATATCCAACTTTCTACTTTAATCAAAATTTTTGAAAAAGGGTTGAATCTTAAAATCGGATTTACGTTTTTATAGTTTTTTCCTTTATGCAAATATTTTATATCGTTTTTTCATTGATAATTTTTTGAGCCGATTTTTTCACTTCTTCTTTCCCGTTTTGTAAAACACCACATTTGCTTTTTCTATTGTAATCAAAAATCCTTTGTCAATTTTCTCAAAATACGGTTTAATTGTTTCATAGAATTTTTCAATTTTTTCGCTTTCATCTATAATTTCGACGATAATCGGCATTTTTTCGGCTATTTCCCAAAATGTTTGTGAATGAACGGCACTTCCGGTTCCTCCAAAACTCATGATTCCCCGAAGCACCGTTGCACCTGCCATTCCGTATCGTTTTGCATCATAAACAATGACTTCGTACAGCGGTTGATGTTCAAATTTGTCGGTATTGCTCATAAAAATACGGAGCAATTTTGCATCGTCGTTTATGTTCATTTTATAAGATTTTAATGAAGATTGCACCCAAATATGCGGCTGAAAATCCGATAATTATACTTAATGCTGTATAAAGAAATGCGTAAAATATTTCGGTATCTTTCAAAAGCATGATGTTTTCGTTGGCAAAGGTTGAAAATGTAGTAAATCCGCCGCAAAAACCGGTTGTTAATAATAACTTATAGTCGGAATTGAAAAAGCTGTATTTTTCCGACAAACCAAAAAATATACCAATAAGCAAACTTCCGATAATGTTTACGGCAAACGTTCCGAAGGGAAACGATGACAGAAAATAATTTTGTACCCAACGCGTTGCCAAAAAACGGGAAATACTCCCCAAAGCACCTCCGCCTCCGACAAGTATCAAGGATTTTAACATTATTTTGAAAATTTGAGAATTTGAAAATTTGGAAATTTCAAAACAAATTTAAACAAAACTAATCATAACTGAATATCGTATTAAAAAAAAAATCGAAATGAAACGGTTTCATCTCGATTTATTTATCACAAATAATCAATTATTATTAAAAAATTATCAATTATCAATTATCAATTATCAATTATCAATTATCAATTATCA
>DYMH01000156.1 GCA_020721645.1 Draconibacterium orientale | reverse complement strand
AATGTATGCAAATTTATTTTCACTTTTTTTACTTTAAATACAGACTCTAATTAGTGGAAGTTATCGTGATTTGAAATTTTGAACATCGGATATTATACTATGATGGGTTGATTATTTGATGTGTTGATTGTTCAGGTTGACAAGCACTTACAAGTATTTCAAAGTAAACAAATAAACCGTTTTTGGTATAAAAATATTTTGCATCGACCATTTTAGTAATCGGACAGATTTATTTGTATTTTATAATGTGCGTATTCTTATCAAAATCAAATTATTACTTCATTAACCATTAATAATTATCCATTACTTGTTACTTGTTTTCAAACACAAATCAATCTAAGAAAATGAAAAAAATTGTTAAATTTGTTGTATCTATTTTTCTTGCTGTCGGAATTCAAAGCGGAGTTCTAAAATCGCAGGAAGTTGTAGTAGGCTTACAAACAAATCCTGTTTTACAAAATCTTGATATTAAAAAAAATACTACGGTTGGAGATACAATAAATCTTCCTTTTTGGGACGATTTTTCCGATTCCGCCCCATTTCCGAAAACAACTTTTTGGCAGGATAATTTTGCATTTATCAATAGTACGTATGCCAACAATCCGCCGTCTCTTGGATTTGCAACCATGGATTTGGTCGATTCTCAAGGTAATTTTTACGCCGATGCCGGGTTTAACAAAACTTTTGCAGCAGACCGACTGACATCGCAACCAATCAATTTAGAAACCGGTTCAAATATTTTCATTAGTTTTTACTTTCGCCCTCAAGGCAATGCCGATGCCCCGGAACCGACTGATTCTTTGACACTTGAATTTTATTCACCTCAAACAAAGAAATGGGCAAGCGTTTGGCAAACGCCCGGTACATTTGACCATTCGTTTCAATTTGTATCAATTCCGGTTAATAATCCATTGTATCTGCAAAAAGGATTTCAATTTCGATTTACCAATTATGGGTCATTTGGTTCTCAGGTATTTCCAAGTCTCGCAGCAAATGCCGACCAATGGAATATCGATTTCGTCTATTTGAATAAAAACAGATTTGCCTCAGATTCTGTATTCCATGATGTTGCCTTGACCTCGCTCATGCATAGTTTTTTAAAAGATTATGAATCAATGCCGTGGCAGCATTTTTTAACTCAACCGAACAAATTTATTAATCCGACTCTAACATTGGGTATAAAAAATAATGACAATATCATTCGCCTGTTGAACAGATTAACCGTATCGATTCAGGAAACAATCGGTTCCGGTACGGTTTTAACTATTGAAACCGGCTCTCAAAATTTACCAAAATACAAAGAAATTGAGATTGAAAAGGATATATTGATTAATTTCCCCGATAATGCACTGGATTCGGCACGTTTTTTAATACAAAGTCAATTTTTTACCGACTCATACGATTCTGTTCAGAATAATTTGACGCATTACGAGCAAGTTTTCAAAGATTATTACGCTTATGACGACGGAACGGCAGAAGCCGGTTATGGACTTATGGGAACCGGAACAAAATACGGCAAAGCGGCATACAAATTCTATCCCGAAAAACCCGACGGTGTCATTGGTGTAGAAATTTATTTCAACAAAACATTTAACGATGCAAGTAACAAATATTTCTTTTTAGATTTATGGAAACAAGAAAACGGATTTCCTGTGGATACTGCATATTTTTCGCTAAACAGTGTACGCCCCGAATATGAAAGTCAATTGAATCAATTTCATTATTATGCCTTTAATGATACGGTATTTGTGGCAGATACATTTTATGTTGGCTGGCAACAAACAACCGAAGATTTGTTGAATGTCGGAATAGACCTGAATCGAAACGCAAGTCAAAATCTATATTACAATATCGGAAATGGCTGGAAACCATCGCAAGTTGAAGGTGCAGTTATGATTCGCCCTGTTTTTTGCGGACATTATATTGCACCTCCCGCCAAAAAAGATATGAATATCCCGGTTAAACTGTATCCGACACCTGCTAAAACATTTTTAACCATTGATATTCCTGCCGAATTTATGAGTCAAATCATTAATTTGAAAATTTACGACATCAGCGGCAGACTTATATTTGCAGATAATCAATTCATGGGCAAACCAATCGATGTCGCTGATTATCGCCCGGGTATCTATATTTTAAAAATAATATCGGACGAAAATTACTCGACACTTCTAAAATTTTCGGTAATAAAATAATTTTTTCAAAAATATTCATTTTTTTCGATACAGGTTAAATCATTTTTTGTATCTTTAATAAACCTTTAACTCAAAAAAATATGAAAATTATTCCTTTTTTCATCACATTAATCATCGCAACCGCCTCGTTTGCACAAACACACATCGCAGATAAACAAGAAGTTTGGGGCAAATGGACAAAATCAGGCTCTCCATATATTGTCGAAGGAGAAGCAATTGTGCCGATAGGGAAAACTCTTACAATAAAACCCGGTACTGTAATTATGTTTAAAACAGGCGAAGATCGCGATTATCGCATCGACAACGAGATTAATTCGGGTTTCGATGTAGGTTTTTTGCGTGTCAAAGGAACTTTGAAAGCAATAGGCAAAAAGAGTAAAATTATTTCTTTTACAAAAAATGGTGAGGGCAATTGGGGAAATGTGTTTTTTGAAGAAAGCAAAAATAATATCTTGACTTTTTGCAATTTCGAAAGTTCCTTTTATATGCGGGGAGTTACGGAAAATGATAACGGTACGGGGGCTGTTTCGTTTTGGAAATCGGAAGGAACAATTGAAAATTGCATTTTTGCTAACAATGGGTGGGCTGCAATAAATTGTAAACAATCTTCAACACCTACGATAAAAAATACAACCATTACCATGAACAAATACGGTGTGGAAAGCAATTCTGACTCGGATCCGGAAATTATTAATTCTATTATCTACGACAACGAAAACTGCTTTGCTTTTTTCACCAACGGTACAGTAAGTGTATCCTATTCTTTACTTCAAACCGAAGAGTTGGAAAATTCAGTCAAGGACAATGGAAAAAATATTTTTGGCAAAGACCCGCAATTTGCATACAAATTCAAAAACGATTTTTCGTTGAAAGCTACATCTCCTTGTAAGAAAGCCGGAAAAAGCGGACTGGATATGGGGGCAATTCGTTAAATGAATTTAAATAATGGTTAATTATTAATTGTTAATGAAGTAATAATTCGATTTTAATAAGAATAAGGACATTCTGATATACAAATAAATCTATCCGATTACTTAACTGTAAATTAGGTTACCCATTTCAATATAAAAAATCCTGTCAGAATCATTATTTTCTGTCAGGATTTTTTATTAGACTAAACGTTATCCGAAGTATTATTTAAAAACTTTTGGTGTTAATTTTTTTGAGCTTCCTAAATCAAGGACTTCGTATTTAGAATTTTTGCTGATGAATTCGGGCACAATATTTTTTAGTTTCCGAACGATTTCGAAATAATTATGTGTTTTAAGTGTTGCAGATAATTCATTTAGCATCAAGCTGATATCTGCAAAATTATATTCTCGGACGCGTGCTATTAATATTTTTGATTGATGTGTAGGTAAGGTATTTTCCTGAACGGCAAGCAACTCTTCATAGAGTTTTTCTCCGGGACGTAATCCTGTAAATTTTAATTCGATATCTTTGCCCAAAGTTAAGCCCGAAAGTTTGATCATTTTTTTTGCCAAATCAACAATTTTCACCGGATTTCCCATATCGAAAAGAAATATTTCTTTCCCTTTACCCATAGCACCTGCCTCCAATACCAATTGGCAAGCTTCGGGTATGGTCATAAAATAACGTGTAATTTCGGGGTGAGTAATTGTGATAGGACCGCCTTCCTCAATTTGTTGTTTGAATCGCGGAATTACAGAACCGTTGGATCCCAAAACATTTCCAAAACGTGTCGTTATAAAACTGGTCTTAGAATTGGTATTCAGAGATTGGATGTAGATTTCGGCAACTCGTTTTGTGGCTCCCATGATATTTGTGGGATTTACCGCCTTATCGGTCGAAACCATGACAAATTTATTTACTTCAAATAAATTCGATAAATCTGCAATTATTTTTGTGCCGAAAATATTATTTCGAACAGCCTCCTCAGGATTGTTTTCCATCATCGGGACATGCTTATATGCGGCAGAATGATAGACAATTGATGGGCGAAACAAATCGAAAATCTTGTGCATTTGTTCTTTGTTCGTAATGTCGGCAACAAAAATCTTAAAATCAAAAAATTTCATTTTTTCAATCAATTCCAATTCCAAATCGTACATTGGAGACTCGGCTTGGTCAACCAAAATCAACTGTGCAGGGTGATACTTTGTTAATTGACGAACAATTTCGCTTCCGATAGAGCCTGCTGCTCCTGTTACCATAATAATATTGTTGGTAACTTGTTGTTTAATCATTTGCTCATCTAATTGTATTTCATCACGTTCTAAAAGTTCCTCAATTTGTATTTTGCGTAGTTGCCTGAAACTCAGCTCTCCGTTAATCCATGTTGAAGGGTCCGGAACCCGAAGAACTTTGACATTATGATTGAGGCAGGTATCAAATATTTCGGCTTTCACTGTATTATTGATATTGGCTCGTGCAATAATCAATTGTCCGACATCGTATTTCTTGATGATTTTTTCCAAACGGTCTAATTTATAGATTGGAATATTATCTAATTTATTGCCGTTGCGACGTCCAAAAAATGCAACCACATTAAGATTTTGATTCAAATCTTTTTCGATTACCTGCTGTGTCATCATTGCAAATTGGTCGTCGCCAAAAATAACGACATTCGTTCTGTCTTTTTTTGAGCCGATAAACTCGTAATAAAATATCTTCATTACTAAACGGGAAGATACAATGATAAAGGATGTTGTTAAAAATTCGATTAACAATACGGAATAGGGCAAAAATGGAACATCAAACAGTATTCGATGCAATACATTGAAAATTAAAAGAAATCCGGTGGCGAACAAAACATTAGATTTCAGCCTGAATGCATCTTTTGTGCTGGTATAACGGATAATTCCGGCATAGGTTTTTCCGAATAAAAAAAAGATGAGTCGCACTCCGATAATTAATAATACCGACTTTACTTCTGTTGTATAGATTCCGTTAAAAGTACTTCCGGGAACTAATAAAAGAAACGCAAAAATGGTTGCGGAAGCTGATGCGGATATATCAAAAATTAATACAACCCACCGGAGGTTTTGTCGGAGTTTTAAGTAAAAACCTAACATAATAAAGTTTTAGTTTATCTTCAAAAATTTCATTTTTTTTTGCTGTTGAATATAAAATATTCACAAATAAAAACTGAAATTATTTAATATTCGGATTTATTTTCTGTCGATTTTGTGCAAAGTTATATCTTTTTTATAGATAAAAAAGTTGTTTTTTATATTTTGATAAAGGATTCTGATTTTATAGTCTAATTTGGAAAAACTGATTACTTAAAAATATCTAAATAAAACGTTTATTATTTCTTTTTAGTACCAAAGCTGACGTAAATTTAACCAAAAATTGGTATAAATGCTCGAATTTAACTTCGTTTTTTATGCAAAAAAAAATACTACCTTTGGGCAGGAAAAAATATCATTGATTTCCCATTATCTACAAAAAAAATACCAAACAGGGGTATTCTACATTCCAAAAAAAAAGCGAACGAAACTAAATGAAATTTACGGAATTTAATCTCAACGAAAATCTTCTTGAAGCTCTTGATTATATGGGCTTTGAGAATGCAACCCCGATACAGGAATTAGCAATGCCGGAAATATTGTCAGACAGAGATCTTATTGCATGTGCACAAACCGGAACGGGCAAAACAGCCGCTTTTATTTTGCCTATACTCACTAAACTTTCCTCTCAAACAGCTGCCGGGAGTACAGATACATTGATATTGGTTCCGACACGCGAATTGGCATTACAAATTGACCGCGAAATACAGGGATTTGCCTATTTTGCTCCCGCCGTGTCGATACCTATTTACGGCGGCGGCGACGGAAGCGATTGGGGGCAGCAAAAAAAAGCTCTCACCGATGGTGCCGATATTATCGTTGCCACGCCGGGTAAATTGATTTCGCATTTGAATATGGGATACGTAAAATTCTATAATCTCAGGCATTTGATACTCGATGAAGCCGACCGAATGCTCGATATTGGTTTTCACGATGATATTTTGAAAATTATCAGTTTTTTGCCTCAAAAGAGACAAACACTCATGTTTAGTGCAACAATGCCCTACAAAATCAGAGAGCTGGCATCAAAAATACTTCACGAACAAGTAGAAATAAGCCTCGAAATATCTAAGCCCGCTTCAGGCGTTACACAATTGGTTTATTTAACACACGAAAGCCAAAAAAATGAAATAATCCATCGCATTTTAAAGGAAAAACCGGAATATGAATCGGTTCTAATTTTCAGTTCCACAAAAATTAAAGTGAATGATATTGTTCGGTTTCTGCAAAAAAAATCGTACAGTGTCAAAGGGATTTCGTCGGATTTGGAACAAGACGAGCGTGAAAACGTTTTACTTGATTTCCGTGCCCGACGCACTCGAATTTTAGTTGCCACAGATGTTCTGAGCAGAGGAATCGATATCAAAGATATCAATTTGGTGATTAACTACCACGTTCCGGGCGATGCCGAAGATTACGTTCATCGAATCGGACGCACGGCACGTGCCGATGCTTCCGGTGCAGCAATTACCTTGGTTTCGCTCGAAGAAATGAGAAAATTTGCCGGCATCGAACGACTGATAGAACAAAACGTTCCAAAAATTAGTGTTCCTGAAGACATGGGGGAAAGCCCAATTTGGGACCCCAATGCAAAAAAAGATTTTAAACGAAAATCGGGGCAAAGAAAAAAATCATCGAATGATTCAAAAAAATCATCTCATCATTCGAAACAGCAAAAAAATAAGAATCATGAAACAAAAACTTTCGTTGCAGAAAAGATTCCAAACAAAAACAGAGTTTTAACTAAAAAGCAAACTCCTGAATAATATTGTCTCTGTATCGGTGGAATAATTATTAACAATTCATAGAACAGTAAATCACATTAATTTTGAACAATTTAATACAATGACAGAATTTATAGACCTACTCAAATATGTTATACCCGCATTGGTTGTTTTTGCCGCAGTTTATTTTGTGCAGCGATTATCACTAACAAAAGAAAACAATAAGGAGCGATACAAAGTGATGGTCGCAAACAGTAATTTGTTGACTCCTTTGAGATTACAGGCTTATGAACGCATTTCGATTCTTTTGGAACGCTTATCGGCAGAATCCTTGTTACTACGGCTTCAAAGTTCGGGAATGACGGCACGGCAAATTCAAGCCACGATGCTGCTGAATGTACGTTCGGAATTTGACCATAATTTATCGCAACAAATTTATATCAGTTCCAATTTGTGGCAGGCTGTAAAAAATGCCAAAGAAATTCTCATCAAAACCATTAATATCACAGCATCTCAACTTCCAAAAGATGCCCCTGTGAATGATTTTACAATCAAATTATTCGAGGCTTATGCC
Organism: Draconibacterium orientale; assembly: GCA_020721645.1. GTDB lineage: Bacteria > Bacteroidota > Bacteroidia > Bacteroidales > JAADGE01 > DYMH01. The sequence goes on along the minus strand of DYMH01000156.1, from coordinate 146 downwards.
GATTTGGATACAGACCCTTTGGCTGTGGCTATGGAATTATTGAAGCGAGAAGTTCGGGATTATTTTAAAATATAGGTTTGCAAAATCTTTCACTTTATTTTTGATGTCTGTTTAGACCCCCAAAAAGACAAAAGATTGAAAGAAAA
>DYMH01000032.1 GCA_020721645.1 Draconibacterium orientale | reverse complement strand
TTATATATTTAAAAACATTTAACTTTTTTAAAGGTTTAGTATTGAGACAGCCTCAAAATATGCCCGACTGAGACAGAGCCTCAGCCGAACACATGCTTAACTAAACGAGATTGGATTTCATTCTGAAAAAATAACCGCGGGATAGAATAATTTTAGGAATTATTTTCGGAAATATAAGTATAATAAAAGGAGTTAGTAAAAAGAGGTTAGTATTCAGAAATAAAATGATAATGAGTTGATTGTGTGTTTATGAAACGTATTTATTAATGGCGTTTATTATAACATGGAAACCAAAAACATTTTCGAGTTATACAAAGCACGGACATAAATTACGTTTTACAAATTATTTAACTATTTGATATTAAAAACAATCAGCATATCATCACATCAATAAATCAACCAATTAAAGTATATATTCTTTGTGCAGAAAAAAGAACAAATCTATAAATATTATTTTTTTCAGCCCTGCTCTTTTTATACCTTTGATGCTTCATAACCGATGACATAAAATGTTATAAAATATTCAATATCAATTTAAAAAAACTGATATGCAGACAGAAATAAAAATTTTTTCAGGCTCAACATCTCGATATTTAGCCGAAAAAATTGCAATAAGTCATGGCACTTCGCTCGGGAAATCAACATTACAACGTTTCAGCGATGGTGAAATAGAGCCTGTTTACGAAGAAACAGTTCGCGGGCGACATGTTTTTATCATACAATCCACCTTTCAACCTACCGACAATTTATTTGAACTCCTTTTTATGATAGATGCTGCCAAAAGAGCATCAGCCGAGCAAGTTATCGCCGTGATTCCATATTTTGGTTATGGGAGGCAGGACAGAAAAGACAAGCCGCGTGTTTCTATCGGAGCTCGTTTGATAGCCGATTTGCTCAGTGCAGCCGGGGTTTCGCGCGTAATGACCATGGATTTGCATGCCGACCAAATACAGGGATTTTTCAATGTTCCGGTGGACCACCTCTTTTCTTCAACCATTTTTGTTCCCTACATCAACTCATTGAATTTGGAGAACTTAGTGATTGCATCGCCCGATGTCGGTGGCTCAAAAAGAGCCGGAGCATATTCTAAATTCCTAAAATCGGAAATGGTTATTTGTTACAAAACACGCGAAAAAGCCAATCAAGTTGATAAAATGACCATCATCGGCAATGTATTAGGAAAAAATGTCATCATTGTCGATGATATTGTTGATACAGCAGGCACATTAACCAAAGCTGCCGATATGATGTTTGAAAAAGGTGCGGCAAGTGTCCGTGCTATTGCAACTCATGCCGTGCTGTCCGGAAATGCCTACGAAAATATCAACAAATCTGCTTTAACCGAGCTAATCGTAACCGACACAATCCCTTTAAAAAAGCCATGCGAAAAAATAAGAGTCCTCTCGGTTGCAGAGCTCTTTTCGGTTGTCATCGATAATGTCTATAATAACCAATCTATCAGTTCAAATTTTATTGTTTAAGTCAAAAAATAAACGTAATATTGCAGCCTGAAAAATTAAAGCAAAAATTTTAATCGTGTCATGGGGAACATCGTGCTTTACAGGAATATACATTTCCGATTTTTTTACTTTGTTCTGAGTAACACACAAAAAAAAATCAATGAAATCAATTGAAATTAACGGAAAATCTCGAACCGACCTCGGCAAAAAAGCAACCAAAGCATTACGTAATAATGCAGAAGTACCGTGCGTTCTTTATGGCGGCGAAAAAACACAGCATTTTCATGCACCGGTAAAAGAATTTAAAAATTTAATTTACACTCCGAACACCTACTTGGTGGATTTAAAAATCGACGGAAAACTTTTCAAAGCTGTCATTCAAGCATCACAATTTCATAAGGTTAGTGATGAATTATTGCACTTAGATTTTCTGCAAATCTTCGAAGATAAAAAATTAACAGTATTGGTTCCCATTGCAACACATGGTTTTGCAAAAGGTATTCAAGCCGGCGGAAAACTTCAAATTTTGAATAATAAATTAAAAGTACACGGTTTTATAAAGGACTTGCCCGATGTTTTAAATATTGATATCACAGATTTAGAACTCGGAAAAACAATTAAAGTCGGCGAATTATCCTATGAAAATGTAGAATTAATTGATGCCAAAAATTCAGTTGTCTGTGCTATCCGAATGACCCGTGTTGCTAAAAACGAAGCCGCTGCTGTTGCCGGTGCTGCATCGGTAGCCGCAAAAGAATAGCCTGATAATAAATCAATCGAACTGTGAAATATTTAATTATCGGGTTAGGAAATCCGGGAACGGAATACGCCGAATCTCGACACAATATAGGTTTTAAAGTATTGGACGCCATCGCTGAGGCGTCCAATCTTGTATTTACGAAAGAACGTTTTGCCCAACGCACAGAATGGAAATTTAAAGGACGGATTTTTGTATTGATAAAACCCACAACCTTCATGAATCTTAGTGGGAAAGCGGTAAATTATTGGCTTCAGGCAGAAAATATCCAACTCGAAAAAATGTTGGTTATTGTCGATGATTTGGCTTTGCCTTTCGGAACATTACGCATCAAAACAGGCGGAAGCAATGGCGGACACAATGGATTGGCTCATATTTCGGAAACTTTCGGACACTCAAATTTTGCTCGTATGCGTTTTGGTATCGGAAATAATTTTTCTACGGGGCGACAGGTCGATTACGTTCTCGGGCAATGGAACACCGATGAACTTATATTCCTGCCTGAAAGAATCGCTAAAATGACAGAAGCCTTAAAAACTTTCGGAACATTGGGCGTACAACGTTGTATGAATCTCTTCAATCAAGCATTTAATCTTGAAGAAATGATTGAAAATCACAAAAAACTAACAGAAAATCCCACCGATTCAATATCTCAAAAGCCCGAATAATGAAGGAAGATGATGAAATACGTATCGACAAATACTTGTGGGCAGTTCGGCTTTTTAAAACACGAACCGAAGCCGCCGATGCTTGTAAAAAAGGAAAAGTCCTTATTGGCGGAAATCCCGTAAAACCGGCACGAATTATAGGTGCCGGCGATGAATTTCAAATCAAAGACAATCCGATATGGCGAACATTTAAAGTAAAAAAATATTTATCAAAACGTGTCGGTGCAAAACTTGTTGCCGACTGCCTTGAAGAAATAACCCCCGAAAGTGAACTCCTAAAAGCCGAAATCACCAAAAATCAGCCTAAAATTCTGCGAGAACCCGGAACCGGGAGACCCACAAAAAAAGATCGCCGCGATTTAACAGGATATTTTGAATAAATAAAGTGATTTTTCAATGGCTTTCATTCAGTTCAAATATTACGGAAACGAATCGTTAATATAACCCATTAATCTACAATCGGTGCTGATTTCAAAAAAAATGCGTCATTCTAACATTGCCGAATACATCATTTATCTTTGGCAGACCGAAGAGATTATTCGTGCCTTTAACTTAGATGTCGACCTTATTGAACGAAATATTATTGAAAAATCGGCGGTCGATATTTTAACAAAAAATGAAATCCGAAATTGGTATTTGGATTTGATTCAGATGATGGTACTCGAAAAAATTGAAAAATCGGGGCATTTGCAAATTTTAATAAATCGCTTGATTGATTTGAACGATTTGCATTTACGTTTATTGAAAATGCCTTCCGAAATTCAATATCGAGAACTCTATAACACAGCTTATCCTTTTTTGAGAGAATTAGAGCAAAAATCGCCCGTTGGCACTTTGAGTGAAATCGAACTCAGTCTAAATGGATTGTACGGCGTTTTATTGTTGAAAATTAACAAGAAAGCCATCGCCGATTCTACGCTTAATGCCGTAAAAACATTTTCGGAACTTCTGGCATTTCTTTCATTGAAATATATCGATTTTGAGAAAAATCCCGAACTTTTTTTATAAAAAAAATGCAGACATAACAGTCTGCACTTTTAAGAAAATCAATATTTTTGATAAAAATTATTGTTTCTTTTCTCTTTTTACGCCTGTTGCCTGCGGACCTCTGCGTCCTTCCGATACTTCGAACGAAACTGCTTCGCCTTCTTCCAATACAACAAAACCTTCGCCTTCAATTCCTGTGTAATGTACAAAAATGTCATTGCCTTCTTCGGTCAAAATAAACCCAAAGCCTTTGGTTTGATCAAACCATTTTACGGTACCTTTCATAATAAATTATATAAATTGTGTTAAAAAATTTATGCAAAGCTAAACTATTTATTTGATATTTTTCTATTTTCCAAAAATAAATCCATTTTCTCCTTCAATTTCCAAAATATCATTGTCGATTTCATGCCACTTTGCATGTTTGCAAAGCAAAATCCGATTTTTTTATCAGAAGCGTTCTTTTGCTCCTCCTTTTTCACTGCTTGTGCGAATGAGATTTGATGAGGATTTTGCTAACATCCGTTGGGCTGAATCAAAAACCCGACACTCGGCATTGGTGATATTTTTTCCCCAACGCACAATTTCCGAAACAGCTTTCACTGTTTCACCGCACTTTACGCCGTAAAGAAAATCAACATTGATATTGATTGTTGTGAAAAATTCGGGCAAATGCAGCGATGATACAGCAATTCCTATCATTTCATCACAAATCAACGCAATACTTCCGCCGTGTAGCATGGCGGCAGGGTTGCACATTTCGGGGCGAATGGTATATTCTACGGTGATTTTCCCTTCTTCGGCTTCGGTCAAAGTCCCTTTGAGCCAAGCACCTACGGGTGAAGGGCTTTTTTCGGTGGTTTTGCCTATTTGGCTCTGCAAAAATGTTACTGTCGGATTCATAATGGTGATTAAAAAACAGAAAATGTAAATATCGGTATTCGTAAGCTATGAAAAAAGTGTTTTAAAACGGGGAAAAAAGAGGAAAAATCGAAAAAAATAGATTTTTTTTTCGATTTTTTTTCGTTCTATTTTTTGTAAAATGGTAAGCCAACAATGAGTGCTTTTACTTTTTTGTTTCGAATTTGAATATAAATTTCAGAACCGATTTTCGAGAAAGCTGTTTTTACATAAGCCATACCGACACCTTTTTTCAGAGAAGGCGACATGGTGCCGGATGTTACCAGTCCTATTTTTTCGCCGTTGGCATCAAAAATATCGTAACCGTGTCGGGGAATTGCTTTTTCGGTCATCTCAAAACCACATAATTTACGCGAAACGCCATCTTTTTTTTGTTTATCGAGAACATCACGGTCAATGAAATTATTGCCTTCCGTAAATTTTGTTATCCAGCCCAAACCGGCTTCAATGGGCGAAGTGGTGTCGTCAATATCGTTGCCGTAGAGGCAAAAGCCCATTTCCAAACGCAGGGTGTCGCGACATGCTAAGCCCGCAGGTTTGATGTCGTATTTTTTTCCGGCATCGAAAATGGCTTCCCAAACTTTTTCGGCATCTGAATTGTACATGTAGATTTCAAAACCGCCGGCTCCGGTGTAGCCTGTTGCGGAAATAATAACTTCAACGCCGGCAAATTTGCCGACTTTAAATGTGTAATATTCAATTTCAGACAGATTTATTTCCGTCAAACTTTGCAATGCAGCAATTGAGTTTGGACCCTGAACGGCTAATTGTGCTGTGTTGTCCGATGCATTTTCCAATTCGGCTCCTATAGTGTTTTGTTGATTTATCCACGCCCAATCTTTGTCTAAGTTCGAGGCATTTACAACCAATAAATACTTGCTGTTATCGTATTTGTAAACCAACAAATCGTCCACAATTCCGCCTTTCCCGTTCGGAAAACAGGAATATTGAATTTTGCCCGGTGTGAGTATGGCAACATCATTGGTTGTAACTTTTTGTACTAATTCAAAGGCTTTGGGACCTTTGACCCATATTTCGCCCATGTGCGACACATCGAAAACTCCGACATTGTTTCTCACATTGAGATGCTCATCGTTTACGCCGGCTCCGGCATATTCTACCGACATTTCGTAACCGGCAAATTCGACCATGCGACCGCCCAATTCTTTGTGAAATCGATTAAATGGTGTATTTTTCATTGTTTGTCTTTTTTATTTTTTTTGATAATTTATTTCGTTCAAAAGTAAAAAGAATATTTCAACCGAAGGATTATTTCTTAGAGGATATTTTTACAATTTGATATGAATTTTATCAGTTTGTTTAGGTGTGAAAAATAAAAAACCGTTTTAACGATAAGCTAAAACGGTTTTTTGAAATATCAATCTAAAATTAGAATAATTTTTTAATCAAATCTACTACTCTGCAAGAATATCCCCATTCGTTGTCGTACCACGAAAGGATTTTCACCATTTTACCAATTACCATGGTGCTTTGAGCGTCAAAGATTGACGAGTGAGAATTATGAATGACATCGACCGAAACAATCGGGTCTTCGCAATATTCCAAGATGCCTTTCATTTCGCCTTCGGCAGCTTTTTTAACAGCTGCATTAATTTGCTCAACGGTGGCTTCTGTTTTCAGCGTACAAACCAAATCAACTAACGAGCCTGTGGGAGTTGGTACACGGGTTGCCATGCCATTGAGTTTTCCTTTGAGTGAAGGAATTATTTTACCAACGGCTTTTGCAGCACCGGTTGTGGTGGGAATCATTGAAACGGCAGCCGAACGTGCTCTTCTCAAATCGTTGTGCGGAGCGTCCAAAATAACTTGGTCGTTGGTGTAGGAGTGGATGGTGTTCATTAAACCTACTTCGATACCGAAATTGTCTTCCAGTACTTTGGCTACCGGTGCCAAGCAGTTGGTTGTACACGATGCGTTCGATACACAAAGGTCGGTTGCACGCAATGCGTGTTCGTTAACGCCCATGACAATCATGTTGTCAATTTCGTCTTTTGCAGGAACTGTCAAAATTACTTTTTTGGCACCATTTTTCAAATGGTCGCCATAGCCCCCTTTGGGGCTTTCTTTTGATGTGAAAACGCCTGTGGATTCAATCACCACATCGGGTGTTTGTCCCCAAGGAATGTTGATGGGGCTTCTTTCGGCACTAACTTTGATTTTTTTACCGTTTACAATCAGCGATTGGTCATCGTGCGATACGGTTCCGTTAAATTTTCCTTGTGTAGAGTCGTATTTAAGCAAATGTGCCAATACTTTTGTGCTTGTTAAATCGTTGATACCAACGACTTCGTAATCTGTTTGTTCGAGAATGATTTTGAAAACGTTTCTTCCGATACGTCCAAATCCGTTGATTCCTACTTTAATTGGAGACATGTGTAATTATTTTTTGTTGTAAGATGAAAATTCGTAAACGTGAAAAGATTAGATATTTGATTTTTTTTTAAAATTTATCTATGCAAATTTATGAAATTAATTTCATATTGCTAAAAAATATCTTTGCTGATTCTCATTTTAATTCCGAAAGGCTTGGCAGCTCGGTGTTTGGAGGGATTAAAATCCCTTTCACACCAGCTTTCTCTGCGGCTTGAATATCTCGGTCCGAATCGCCGATAAAATAAGACAGGACGGAGGATACGTTATATCGTGCAAGGGCTTTTTCAATTAAAAGCGAATCCGGCTTCCGGCACAGGCATTTTCCTGTTTCTGAATGGTGCGGACAGTAGTAAATATCGGCAATCCGGACGTTTTCTTTTTCCAAAATTGATAATAAATGCCTGTGCAGTTTGTCTAAATCGTTTGCGGTGTGGATTCCCTTCGCAATACCGCCTTGATTTGTGATAATGAAAAGTAAATATCCGGCTTCGGAATATTCCTTTATGCGGTCGATGACGGTCGGATTCAGTACAAAATCTTCCGTTTTCCAAACATAATAATGCTTGCCCGGATTGTTTATCACACCGTCGCGGTCTAAGAATATGGCTTTTTGAAGTTTCATAGAAATATATGCAAAGTTGATGCAGATTTTTTCGGGATATTTTCCGGTTTATATTTTTTCGACAAATTCTGTTAATAATCGAAATAAATCTTCGTATTCCGAAAGAGGTAAATTTTCTGCTTTGTCGTTAATGTTATGATATTCTTTATATTCGCCCAAAGTATAAATGAAAAATGATTTGACACCTTTTTCGTAAAAAAAATAATGGTCGCTGTTGGCTGCGGCACCGCGTTTTTTTATTTGGGGCAGATATTTTTTTTCTGAATTGATGCTGTCGATTAGGGCAAATTCTTTTTTGAAAACGGTGCTGTTTACAATCTGTATCCCTTTGTCGCCGCTGCCTACCATATCAAGATTTATCAGAAATTTTATTTTCGACAGTGGAAACATTGGATTTTCGCTGAAATATTTCGACCCAAGCAAGCCGAGTTCTTCGCCGGTAAAGAAAATGAAGGCGATGGTGTATTTTGGCTTTTTTTTAGTTTTCGCGTAATATTGAGCCAAATTCAGAAGTATGGCAACACCGCTTGCATTGTCGTTGGCACCCGGAAAGTATGTTTTTGTGCCGATTTGCCCCAAATGGTCGTAATGTGCCGTAAAAACAATAAAACTGTCGATTTCGCCTTTTCTGATGCCGGCAACATTTTTGCTCAAATAATCTTTCTGTTCTTTGTTTTTCAGATTGATATTTAGAAATTTCATCGTGTCGGGCAGTGCCGAACGAAGGCAAAGGGCATGAACAAAATTATGGCTTTCTGCGGTGGGATAATAGGGCGGTAAAACAGCAACAGGTTCTATTATTCCTTTGCATTTCAGTATATTGTCTTTAAAAATCGGCTTGTTGATTTTCTTGAAATCTTCAACTCCAAGCCCAACTGTATCGAGCAATACAAAAGTATTCGAGAAGTCGATTTTCGACAATGAATTTGGATAAAGAGAATCTCGCAGGAACTGTGCATTTAATTTAAAGACTGAGAATTTACCCTTCAAACTGCACGAATTTGATGTAAAATAAAAGTCTTTTCCCGGATTCAAATCTATATTTTCTAATTCGAGTTGATATTCGTTGGAAAATGTGTTTGAGGAGATGGGGAGCTGTTGAAAAAAAGTTTTCTCAATTTTTTTAATTTTATTTTTTTGAAGCTCTCGTGCAATAAATTCGGCTGTTTTGCGGTCATTCCCGTTTTCGTAGCCGCGACCCGAAAAAGCCGGCGACGACAAGGTGTCGATTAAATATCGGGCATATCCAATATCCTGACTGTGGGCAGAATAATAAATTATGAATAAAAATATATACAGAAACAGTTTTTCTTTCATTGTAAAGATTATTATTGTAAAGATTAGAATTTTAAAATGGTTAATTGTAAATAGTTAATTGTTAATTCAGAAATGATTTGTTTTTGAGAAAAATACGGAGATTATTTTTAGTACATGACAAAAAATATTTTGTAAAAAATAAGCGAAAATAAATTTAGATAAAAGAATGACATTCATTACTTTATAAGATTATTTGCTCATAATTTTTTTAATGAAGAACATCAGTCTCGACAGTAAAGATACAACCTTAAATTCAGCTTTGCAAAGCCATTTTAAAGGAGATTTTAACTTAGCAAGTATCAACATTATCTCTTTGTTTATCAAGGCTCTATGCGTAGTCAAGGCAATTAATCAGGACAGACCGGCTTCTGTTTTTGAATCCGAAGCCGACAAAAATATACGTTGTTTTACAATATCCTCAAAAATTGCATTAATTACTTGAATTTAGGATTTTTTAGATAAGAATATCGAGGAAATTAAAATAAAAAAGCATGGGCTCGACTATTTGTCAAAAGTCCTTGTAACAGGAATTAATGTGCTTAATATCAGCATTTTTAAATTTTTGTCATGTACTTAATCTTTTGTTAAAATCATTTTTAATATTCCTCTTGATATTTTTCTGTTTAATTTTTCAATCCATTTAAAAAATCATATATTTGAAAAATAATAAAATAGCGAAAAAAAAACAAGTACCAGCGAAACTAATAATTCTAAAAATATCAAGACCTTACAGACCTTTTAATGGTAACACCCAACGAAATAAAGCTGTTTATCGAATCGATGAAAAAAGTTTCGACTTACGATTTTTCGGATTATTCTGAGAAATCTTTTACCCGTCGTATCGAAAAAATTCTCAGTGATTACAAACTCACACTTCCGGGATTGATTACGAAAATTCAAAAAGAATCGGATTTTCGCGAAAAAATTGTTAATGATATTACAGTTAATACAACCGAACTGTTTCGAGACCCGGGTGTTTGGCAATCAATTAAATATCGACTACTGCCAAAAATTATTGATAAAGATGAAATTAACATTTGGCATGCAGGCTGTTCTACAGGGCAAGAAATATATTCGATGGCAATATTACTCAATGAATACGGTATTTTGGAAAGAACAAATATTTTTGCTACCGATTTGAATACCGAAGTAATAAATGCAGCTAAAACCGGAAAATATGTCTATCGATTTAACATTGAATATCTCGAAAATTTCAAACAAGTTGTTCGTCAGAATCCATACAATTTCGATGAATATAACGATGTTCCGTTCGAGAAATACATGAAAATCGACACTCAAAACGACAGCATCGAAATGCTTCCATTTCTTAGGAATAATGTCTATTTCAAACGGCACGACTTAGTTCACGAAAACAATGTATTTTACCGAAAATTCGATATTATCCTGTGTCGCAATGTGATGATATATTTTAACACTAAATTGCAAAACCGACTTTTCAGTTTATTCAACGACAGTTTGGTAAAAAAAGGACATTTAGTTCTTGGGCTTCACGAAACTATATTGGGTTCTGAAGCCTTAAAATATATTAAATACGGAAACTTTTACATCAAAAAATCAATTTAGTTTACTTTTTACAGTACAATTTTATTAACTATTGTGAACTCCATCAAACTTAAAATATCGGAATATAAAAATATAATTCAAGGCATTTTTGATGCCGGCGGTGTTGATTTTTCGGAATACTCACTCTGCTCGATGAAAAGACGACTTGAACAGAAAATGGTTTCTGAAAAGTTTTCCGATGCCGATGAATTTATTGCAAATTTGAAATCGAATCCAAAATATTTTGAACAATTTCTTTTTGATATGTCGGTTCCCGTTACCGATTTTTTCAGAGATACCGACACGTGGAAAGCTATCAGAAACCAAGTTTTCTCGAAATTAGAAAAAAAAGAATCCCCCCGGATATTAATCCCGGAATGCAGTTCGGGTGAAGATTTGTATTCATTGCTAATTTTACTGAAAGAAAGCAATTTATTGGATTTTGTAGAAGTTGAAGCCTGCGATATTTCGAAAAAAAATATCGAAAAAATTCAGAAAGGTCTTTATACTCTCAAATCGATAGAGGCTGCCGGCAGAAACTACAATGAGATAATAACAACCATGCCTTTTACCGAATATTTTTACGAAAAGAATAACGATTTAGTTGTTAATACCAATCTCATTGAGAAAGTTATCTTTCGTGTTCAAAACCTGCAAGCAGGCGTTTTTGAAGGCTATTACGATTATATTTTATATCGCAATCGGCTGATTTATTATAACCCGCAAATGCAATCAAAATTACTGAGAAAAATATACAACATGCTTCATAAAAGCGGCTATCTTTCGCTTGGTGTGGGAGAAAATTTGAATCTGCATTCGGATTTAAAATTTACGGTAGTCGATAAAAACGAAAAAATATTTAAAAAATCACGATTTTAACCATTCTTTATTTTTGACGAATTTTAATTAAAAGGAGTACAATCAAACACATGGGACCCTATCAACACATCGTCATCGGCGGTTCGGCAGGAAGTTTTCAATCGATAACTCAAATTTTAGCAGAACTCCCAAAAAATACCGGTTTATCGTTTTCATTGGTTCTGCATCGATTGAAACACGTTCGCAGCGGATTTGTGGAAGCCCTTTCACTGCGATCGACTTTACCGGTAATTGAACCCGAAGACAAACAATACATTCGCCCCAACACGGTATATTTGACACCTGCCAACTACCACTTATACATCGAACTGGGTAACTATTTCAGTCTATCCACCGAAGAATCGGTAAATCATTCGCGACCTTCGATAGACATCACGTTTTCATCGGCTGCCTACTCCTACAAAGAAAAATTGGTAGGTATTTTGCTCTCGGGAGCCAATCGCGATGGTGCAATGGGCATGAAAGACATCAAAGAAGCCGGAGGTTTCACCATTGTTCAGGACCCGGACGAATGCCAAGTGAAAACTATGACCTCAGCCGCTATTGAAACAACTCAAATTGATAAAATTTTAAAAATCGAAGAAATTATTCGTTTTATTTCTCAAATGAAATAAGGATTAGACCTTTTTTAGAATAATAAATCCGTCATTATGAATAAAAAGATATTACAAACAGGTTCAATCCTTACTTTCGGAGTATCGCTCGTGCTGTTGTTGCTTTTATTTATCAAATTAGAACAGGGGCAAAATATGTTGAAAATATTAACAGCATTTTCTGCATTTTTGGCACTTCTTCAATTGGTACTGTTTTTTGTAAAAAAAACTGATTTGATTGAAAAAAAACCGGAAATTCCGGTTAAAACAACCATTGAAACCGTTGAAAAATTGACACGGGAACAAGAACTCGAAAAACAAAAAAAAAGCGAGCAAACCGAGCTTGCGGTGAAAGAAATCTCCGAACGAATTATAAAAAACAGCGACACCGCCGAAACCGGCGAAAAATTTTCTGAAAATCTATTAAAGTCCTTAGCTTCAGAATTTTCTATAGTTCAGGGTGTTGTATTTTTATTTAATCCGGAAAGCGGGAAATATCGCTTTTCGGCAGGATACGCATTGTACAGCGATGAAGAAATCGCTGATTTTTCGGTAGGCGAAGGCATTTCGGGGCAAGTTGCCAAAAATTTGGAAATGCTCAACATCGAAAATATTCCGGAAAATTACATCACCGTACTTTCGGGTCTGGGAAGCAGTTCGCCCAAACATTTGTTAATATTCCCAATGATTGATGAATTTGACGCAGTGGGCATTGTCGAAATTTCAACATTTTCATCTTTCCCCGAAAATATCAAAGAAATTTATAAGCGAATCAACGAACCTTTGGGCAAAATTGCAGCCGAACTTATCTACCCGAATAACGAAAAAGAGGAGACTTTTTAAGTAATGGTTAATTATTAATGGTTAATGAAGTAATAGTTTGATTTTCAGAAGAATATGGACATTATAATATAAACATAAATCTGTCCGATTACTCAACTTGTTTTTAAGGTTAATCTTTACAAATAGTACAATTTCAAAACTCGAAAAAGCCGGCTGACTTCTTTTCGTCAGACAGCCAACAAGTTGCAGCCGCGAACATCACTTTGGTCGAAACGTCCGAGTATTTCAAAACTTCCGTTGGGGTGTTTTACCGCTAAGTCCTTAGTTTCGAGAAACGAACACGAATAGAGATTTGCCAAATCAATAACATTCAATCCTCCGCTTTTATTTTCTTGCAAAAAATCGAAAGGGTCATAAACATCGCGTATCAAAATGCACATCCACGGTGGACAAAAGAACTGTCCTTTGCCCGAAGAATAGCCTTGCGAGAGCAATTCTGTCATACCATATTCGGAATGGATTTGCCGGACACCGGAAGCCGATTTTATAAAATCGTGTAATTCTGAGCGAACGGGCTCTTTTTTTCTGCCTTTCATTCCGCCGGTTTCCATAACAATTGTGTATTTCAGCGACATTTTATAATTTTCAAAAAAATCGCTTAGTGCAAAACTGACACCAAGTAAAAGCACTTTTTGTTTCATTTTTTCGAGCCTCAAAAGTTTTTCGTGCAAGGCTTCAAAATTGTATAAATAAAAGCCACTGTTCTCATTGCCGCTTCGACGGATCAATTCATCAGCCATAAAAACCAGCGATGACCCGCTGCGTTCGAGATACGACGGAAGAAGAGCCAAAATACAATAATCGGAAATTGCTCCGTAAAACATCTCAAATGCGCGAATAAAACTTTCTTGATATATGTCGATTTTTTTTACGTAATGCGAGCTAAAATCCATGCCGGTTGTGCCGGAGCTGGTGAATTGAATTTCAAAATCTTCGTTTTCGCAGAGCACTCGATGTGTTTTGAAAAATTCTACAGGTAAAAAAGGAATCTTGGAGATGGTTTCAATTTTTGTAGGATTGATTCCCAAACAGTCCAAATATTCTTTGTAAACCTTATTACTTTTGGATTGATATTGAAAGACTTGCAAGGCTATTATCTCAAATTGTTTTGAATTTTCTAATTGAAAGATGTCTTGATATTTGGGAACGTTCATCATATTGATTATTAATTTTTACAAAGGTACATTTTGTTTGTCAAAAAATGATTTTCGTTTTCGATGCAATGAGTCGAAAAAGGAAAGAATATCGCAACAGAACGCAATTTTAAACGTTTAAGGGTGAAATGCAATTGAATACGGAAACAGGAAATCTGTTTTAAGCGATTGCGAAAAAAAATTCTTATTTTTGTCTTTCAGTGGTTTTAAAAATATGAAAACAAAACACCCCGAAATTTCTTGGGACGACTTAATTTTTGAAAATCGCAACAAAGAATACGGAGCTTACGAATTACGCCAAAAATATAAACAAGTACTTAGTCTGAGCCTGTTTTTTTCTTTGCTTTTGTCGTTTGCTCTTGCATTTTTTTTTCATGTGCAAGCTGTTAATCGACAAATGACCGAATACAGGGAAATGTTTCAATTTATTTCGACACCAATCGATTTATCGGAGCTGAAAAATTATCAGCAATCGGAAAATCTGAATCAAAAGTCGAAACATGCAAAACCCAAGACTCATCAAATAAAAATTACCGATTCGCTTACCGCAGACACGGCTGCCGAAAATCGGAATCAAAAACTTAAACCAATTGACAACAAACTATCCGATAGTTTAAAAAAGGATTCAACAATCAGCCCCCAAAAATTTGAAAACCAAAAAGCTACAGTCGATTCATTGTTTACAGTAAAGGATTTGCCTCAGTTTCCGGGCGGTCAATCGGCATTTAATGCGTATATTTCCAATAGTTTATCCCTGTCGAACGACATCAAAAACAACAAAATACATGGTTTGGTTCAAATTTGTTTCAGTATCGATAAATTCGGAAATCCTATAAATATCTATATCAAAAAAACAATAAATACCGATTTGAATATAACGTTGCTCGAAATAATAAAAAATATGCCCCGTTGGATTCCGAGCCAAAAATATAACGAAAACATAAGACTTACGTTTACTATTCCCATTATATTATAAAAAATTGCAAAGACAAGAATGTAATGGTTAATGGTTAATAAAGAAATTATTTGATTTTGATAAGAATACGTGCATTATAAAATACAAATAAATCTGTCCGATTACTTATGCCTTATCTATACAACTATACTATACTAAGCACAGTCATAAATTGCGTTTTACAAATTGTTTAACTATTTGATATTAAAAGCAATCAGCACATCAAAAAATCTACCAATCAAAGTATATCTATTGGTTTTTAAAAATACAAATCCCGTTCTCCGTTTTTAATTTTATCGAGACGTTCTAAAACCGCTTCTTTGTTGGCAATGATTCCATTTTCGATTTTTTTGTAAATTGATTTATAGCCTTTCTCTTTCACTTCGGGCGAAGCATAATCTTCGAGATACTCGGCTAATGTGAGCATGGCGTTTGGTCCGCAAAATCGTTTGATGAAACCGGGAACCGAAAATTCCATGAAATGCTCTCCTGTTCGCCCAAGCCGATAACAAGCGGTACAAAATGAAGGCAAATAATCGTTTTCAATCAATTCGTTTATAATTTGAGCCAAACTTCGTGTATCCATAATCTCAAATTGTTCCGAATCCAAATCTTGATTATCTCTGCCTTTGCTCGAATACCCTTCGGGCTGAATGTTGGTTCCGCCATCAATTTGCGACACTCCGAACGACATGATTTCGTCGCGAATTGCAGCGGGTTCGCGGGCTGTCAATATCATTCCCGTGTATGGAACAGATAAGCGAAGAATGGCAACGAGTTTGATAAAATCGGCATCGCTGACAAAATATTTGTTTTCGATGTTTAATTCCGAAGCGTTCTGTATTCGCGGAAAAGAAATGGTATGCGGACCCACATTGTAGGCGGCTTCAAAATGATTGACGTGTCGAACTAATGCCAAAACTTCATATTTCCAATCGTATAAGCCGAACAAAACGCCAATTCCCACATCATCAATTCCGGCTTCCTGAGCTCGGTCGAGTGCTGTGAGACGATTCTCGAAATCGCTTTTTCGCCCCGTAAGATGAAC
Source organism: Draconibacterium orientale (assembly GCA_020721645.1). Taxonomy (GTDB): domain Bacteria; phylum Bacteroidota; class Bacteroidia; order Bacteroidales; family JAADGE01; genus DYMH01. Next base: position 15,408 of record DYMH01000032.1, on the reverse strand, counting down.
TTTGCTGTACGTTTCGGGGTGATATGTTTCCTGAAATATTTGATAGGTTCCGATTCCGGAAGCTTTTACGGTTTTGAAACCTTCGATACTTAAAGGTGCGGCATTAATATTTACACGTCGAATTTCACCTTTGCCGCTTTTCACTTTGTAAACTTCACGCACGCTGTCGGCAATAAATTCGGGTGTATATTTTGGGTGATCTCCATAGACTAATATCAGTCGCTTGTGTCCGGTGTCCTGCAATGCTTTAACTTCATTGCGGATTTGTTCTGTGTCAAGTGTTGTTCGTTTTTGTTTTTTGTTTGTTACCCGAAATCCACAATATTGACAATCGTTGGTACATAAATTTCCGATATACAAGGGCGCAAAAAGTACAATTCGTTCGCCGTAAACTTCTTCTTTGAGCGATTTGGCGCCTTGTTTAATTTCTTCAATCAAATCGGCATCTTCGGTGTTGAGCAAGCAAGCAGTTTCTTCCAAACTCAATCGGTTTTTGGCATGCGATTTGGCAATAATTTCGCGGATTCTTTCTTTGCTTGGCTTGGCATTTTTCAGAAAAGAATGAATTTCTTCGCAATCGATAAACGGTTTCATGCGTTCATCTTTTATGGCATACTGTTCGGGGTGATAGATCATAATTTTTTTTATTGTTAAAATAAGTAATTGATAATAAAGTAATTATTTGATTTTGATAAGAATACGGACATTAAAAAAATACAAATAAATCTGTCAGATTAGTCATGTGAAAATGATATTTGAAAAAAATTTACTTAAATTGAACCGATTTTACTTTTATTCCGGTCAGTCGCCCGATTTGTCCGGCAAAAGCACCAATTTCATCAGCATTTCCTTCCAAAACAAGAGAAATAATGTTTATTTGCCGGTCGTGCAAAACAATGCCCTGTCGTCCGAGAATCAGTTCGGAAAACGAGCCAATGAGAGTATTCAAGCGATGAATATTTTCTTTTGATTCGACAAGAATCAATAGGGAAGCAAGTTTCTTATCCGTCGGATTCATAAGCCGTTAGGGTCAGATTTAAAGTCAATTCCCGCAAACCAATCGCAATTCGTTTACCGGAAAATTAATAAGATACTTCAAAATTAGAATTTCTTATTCCATAAATCAATGATAATGGTCATTATTTTGGATAAATGTGTTCAGTTTAAAAAGTCGCATAGCGGTTATATATGCAAAATTTTTTTTCATCAAAAAACTGTAAAACAGTTAATTAGATAACCGCTTTGCGACTCTGATTCCAAAATTTGAGCTTTTTATACCAAACTCATAAATTCTATAAAACAAAAAGAATATGTGCCCCCCCTTGACTTTAATAAGAATAAACATTAATATTGTATTGGATTTTGGAATTTTCCAAAATAATTATTTATCGACAAAAACATAAAACCTATGGAAAAATTAGAAAACGCATTCAAAAAGTTCGTTTATACCGGTGTCGGATTTATTTCTTTATCGGCAGAACGATTCAAAAAGAGCATCGAAGAATTGATTGCTAATAATAAACTTTCGGAAGAAGAAGGGAAAAAACTTTTGGACGAATTTTTCAAAGAAGCCGATACAAAAAAAGACGAATTTGAAAGCAATTTGAAAAAAGTAATGAAAAAAGCCGGCAAAAAAATGTCATTCGTTAAAGCCGAAGAAGTAGAAAAACTATCGAAACGAATACAGGAACTCGAAAAATTGGTTGCCGATATGCACAAAGAAAAATAATTAATGTCTTGATTTTTTTATCTTTACACTCATTTAAAACACACCAAGATGAAAAAAATTTTAAAAAAAATAATGTACACCGGCGTTGGATTTGCTTCGCTGACAGCCGAACGTATGAAAAAAACCATCGACAAATTGGTGAGCGATGGCAAAATATCCGAAGAAGAAGGGAAACGGATTATTGACGATTTGAAAAAAAATTCGGAAATAAAAAAAGAAGAACTCGAAAAAAAAATCGGCGAACTCTCCGAAAAATTACTCAAATCACTCCATTTAGGCTCTTCCAAAGAAATGGATAACCTCCGCAACCGAATCTCTGTTTTGGAAGCTCTTCTTTCAAAGAAATAATTTATCAATGTATAAATTACTCCCTAAATATGCAAGGAATTTTACCTTGCATTTTTTCTTTTGACTGATATTTTTTCAAATTCATCTTTTTTCCTTATTTTTGCAGAACATAAAATAATAACCAAAATCTAAAAAAATGTTAAAAAAATTTCTCCTTATTTCGAGTGTAATGCTCGTATTTTTAAGCGTATCGAACGCACAGCAAGCTTTCAAAAAAGGCAACGCCTGTATAAATTTAGGTGTCGGAATCGGGTCTCCCTACAATTACGGCTACAACACGGTCAGCTTACCATCGGTTAATGCGGCTTTTGAATACGGCATTGTCGATTTACCGAACATCGGAGTTATTACTGCGGGTGCCTTTCTCGACTATCGCTACACTTGGTACAGTTACGACTCGTATAAATACACATGGACATACACCACAATAGCAGCACGTGCAGCATTTCACTTGGCATTTTTGAAAACATCGAAATTTGACGTTTACGGCGGTCTCATGACCGGTTTGCGACACGAAGTTGGCAAATACGACGGAGTTTACGATAATATTTCCGATAATTCCTTATCGACCGATGCTTTTGTCGGCGGAAAAATTATGTTTTCGCCCAAGGTCGGTGCTTTTGCCGAAGCCGGATACGGCGTTTCGTTTCTCAAACTTGGATTTACTTTTATGTTTTGAGAAATACGATTTATTTTTTAGTAAAAACCTTTGGCAGACACCAAAGGTTTTTATTTTTTTTGAGTCTGAATATTTCCGATTTTTTATTTTCCGGATTTCACAATCGTTCTTAATTCCATGTATTCAAAAGACATATAAAAAGCAACTAAATTTTGTATTCGGAGAATAAGCTCAGGAAATTTTAGGGTTTCATCGGGATTTTTCATTAATAAAAAAGATTTAAAACTATGAGACTTGTTGTTCTGCATGGCTTCAATGTATTTTTTATTACTCTTTAAAATACTATTGACGGCAACCGAAAGATTTCCGGCAAACAATAAACCGGCACGGTCTGAAGTAAACAAAATGGTATTACATATTACAGTTATAACTAAATTTTTCAATATTTTTTTATCATTTTCGGGCGAAAATTGAAGCAAACTCGAAAATTGTTTCGATAATTCGATGCCGAAATTTTCGTGTGATACTGTTTTTTCGTTTTCGAAAAAATTTTGTATTTCAAGGAATCGAAAAAAATTCATAACCGAAGAAACGGCTTTATCTTTTTTCAAAAATAAATCTGCCAATCGAAGAGAAACAGTTGATTTCTCGTACCAAGTTTCCCATTCGGGAGTTGATGTGATATGCGAAAATTTGAATACAAGATTCGACAAACGAGCGGCAACAGCAAATTTTAATTCCGCAAGTGTCAATCCGCAGTCTTGCGCTTGGTCGAGAATTTTTGACCCAATAAAAAGAAACGGCGGGTTGCCGTCAAAAGCAGTAATATTCGATGACGCATCGCCTCGTGCTACATATATTTCCAGAAAGTTTATTCCGAAAGATTTTCGTAACTCATGAACCAATTTAAAAACTTCCGGAAATTCCGATTCCGACAAGATTTCGGAAAATGCTTTTACTGCCGAAAAATCGGGTTCGGAAATTGTGTCGGTAATGCTTTGAACCCAATGCAGTGAAGCTTTTTTGCGTGTTGCAGGATGTCGCAGAAAAGTATCGAACATTTTTTCGGGAATCGGATTGAATGATTCGAAAATATCAAAGGAACCCTGATTTTTAAGACCTTCGTTGAGAATTGAGCCCCACTCCTGCCCCACGGTCTTTGTTTTTCCGTCGGCAAGAGTAAGGTAGGCATTAAAGTGCTCCGGATTCATCGGAAGCAATAACGCCAATTGCTTGACATATTCTTTCGCATTTTCGGGTCCTTTATTCAAAATCAGAAGATTATAAAATTCCGATTTCAGAAATTGTCCTCCTAAAAAATCGTTAGAATCCTTATCATAGTCCGGAATGACATCGCAAATGGCTTCATCGGGTAATTCTTCGAGGGCTGTGAGAATAATTTTTTCGGCATTTTCTTTCAATCCGCATTCCGAATAATGGCGTGCCAAAATAAGACTGCATAGGACATTTGAAATATTATCTTTGCTTCTTTTTAGGTAATCGTCGTGAATAATTTTATGAATATTCGATAATTTTCTAATAATCTCTTTATCGGCGGTAGATTTAAGAATAAGATACATTAAACCTATTTTTTCGGTATCGGATACTTTCCAAAAGCCAAGCCATTTCAAAAATTTTTCTTCGGCACCTTCACTTTCGGCAGTTTTACGAATTATTTCGGATAGTACCGCAACGTCTGAATTATTACTTTTTTCATTGACATAATCGATATAAAAAAGCGACCATAAATCGGAAATATCTTGGTCGTAAATTGATAATTTTTCTACTAATTTTTTAGAATAATTTCGATTGCCTTCATTAAAATTTAAAGCAGCTGCACAGCGAATGCGGTCGTTTTTAAACAAATCGGTAATTCGCTGTATCTCAAAAAACAAATTATCATTCGCACGTGTCGAAAACCACGAAATTTCGCCAGCTTTAATCGGATTTCGACCAATTTCGTTTTTTACAACAATTGGCAAGTCCGACAAATCTTCCGAAAAAATTAAATTTCCCCGATAATCAAATCCCTGTAAAAAAGCACCTTTATCTGTTAAAAAATAAAAAAAATCTGTTTTTCTATCCAATTCTTCTTTTTGGGGATGCACTTTCAAATCGGAAACTTGCAGTGCGGCAAGCAAAATTTCTTTTTCTTCGCCGGAAGAATAATATGCGATTTTAATTTCGGGCGATAGTTTTTCGATAAAACGATTTTCTTCGTCAATTTCAAAAAATCCGGAGGCTGCTTGATATTGTTTTACGAAATAATCACTGATAAAATGATGAATTTCTTTTTTGTGAGAATCGTCGAAAATTGCAGACATTTTTTTGATAAATTCTTTTTTATCCGGATTTGCAATATCTTCATCGGCAACAACCGAAAACCAAAGACGCAATTCGGTTTTCATCAGCAAAACGGAAAAACAGCCTTCCAAACCGATGACTTTTTTTAAGCCTTTGACGATTTTAAATGAAATTTCGACAACACTTTCGCCTCTGTTTTTAATTTCCGTTCCAAGTTTTAAGTCTTTGAGCAGAAAATCGTTGATTTCGCGAATGAGTGATTCGAGATTAAAATTTTTGGGTGTAAAAAAAACCTGTCCGTGTTGTAACAAAAGTGCTTCATAATCGAACGTGCCTTCTGTTGGAGGTTTTGTTATATCGACATTCGATTGTTGTATAATTTTAAATATATTTTTCATAGAATTTGGGTTTCGTAAAAGTTGCTGTGGAATAAATATTTTAATTTTTCTGTCTAAAATACATTATTTTATTCGGAAAACAAATTCTATATAAATATTAAAAAGCAAACATTATATTTGCACTTTATTTGGCAAATGATTCAAGATTATTTAGGTAAACAATTTTTCTTAATATTAATTCAGCAATTCAATGGAAATTATTAAAACACAAAATGTTACAAAAAAATATTCGGGCTATACAGCATTATCAGAACTCAGCATTTCGGCAGAAGAAGGAACTATTTTTGGACTTTTAGGACCTAACGGTGCCGGAAAAACAACCTTAATACGCATTATCAATCAAATTACGGCACCCGACAGTGGTGAAGTATATTTTTCCGATGAGCGTTTACAGTCTTCGCATATCTCGCAAATCGGATATTTGCCCGAAGAACGCGGGTTGTACCAAAAAATGAAAGTGGGTGAACTGGTTTTATATTTTGCACATCTTAAAGGATTGAGTCGCAGCGAAGCTTTGAAACGCACAAAATATTGGTTCGAGAAATTTGAAATTCAATTGTGGTGGGACAAAAAAGTAAACGAGCTCTCGAAAGGTATGCAACAAAAAGTTCAATTTATCACCACCGTATTACACGAACCCAAACTTCTGATTTTCGATGAACCATTCAGCGGATTTGACCCTCTGAATACAAATTTATTGAAAAAGGAGATTCTTGAACTTAAAAACAAAGGATGCTCAATTATTCTTTCAACACACAACATGGAGTCTGTCGAAGAATTATGCGACCATATTGTATTAATCAATAAATCGGAAAAAATCCTCGACGGAGCAATCAATGACATTCTATCACAATTTAAAACCAATACGTTTGAGGTGATTTTCGACGGAAATTTCAATCTTCACCAAGCCACCTTATCGGCAAACTACGAAATTACAGAATCATCTGCCGAAAAAGGGAATAATTTTCTGAAAGTGAAACTAAAAGATAATTATTTGCCCAACGATTTAATTTCATCAATGCTTCAATACGGGCAAATAGCTTCGTTTCGCGAAATAATGCCGCGTATGAACGAAATTTTCATTCGTGTAGTAGAAGAAAAGAACAGTGAAAGACACGAAAATTAAAACTCTTTGGGAAAAATCAACAGTGATTTTTTTTTCGATACAGATTTTTTAAACCTTACCAAATATAAAATGAACAAGATATTTTTAATTACAAAAAGAGAATTTTTAACCCGTGTTCGCCAAAAATCGTTCATAATCATGACTTTTGTCGGACCGATTTTGATGGCAGCACTATTTATTGTACCCGTTTGGTTTTCGACAATGGAAGACGAAACAGAGAAAACAATTGCAGTAATCGACAAAACTCAAAACTTTGAAAAAATCCTCAACGGAAACAAAAATTATAAATTTATCCAAATTCCCGAAACGCCGATAGACACTGTAAAATCTCATTTTTCGGAATCGGCTTATGACGCTCTGCTTTTCATTCCAAAACCGGAAGAAAAAATGCCAATTACACTATATTCGGACAAACAACCGTCTTTTGAGCTAAAATCCTATATCTCAAACCGCTTGGAATTAGAGATGCAAAACGAAAATTTGAAGAAAATAGGCATTCGTCAATCTCAAATCGATTCGGCGAAAGTTGAGCTTTCAATTCAAACAATCAAATGGCAGGAGAACGGCGGCGAAGAAAAAAGCTCGGCAGAAATAGCCATTGTTTTAGGCTTTGTTATAGCAATTATCATCTACTCATTTATTTTTATGTACGGTACACAAGTGATGCGGGGCGTGATTGAAGAAAAAACCAACCGAGTAGTCGAAGTCCTGATTTCATCGGTAAAACCCTTTGAGCTGATGGCAGGAAAAATTCTGGGAATCGCACTAACCGCCATCACTCAATTCATGCTTTGGATTTTACTTACAATAGCCATTACGCTTCCGCTGAAAAGTATTTTTTTTAGCGATAAATCCGCTGAATTACAGAATATAAGCCAACATGTTGCACAGGAAAAAGGACAAGATGCCGCCGGCAATGCAAAAATCATTGACTTTATACAAACCGCAGGCAATTTCAACTTCGTTTCGCTCGGAATGGCATTCATTTTCTTTTTTATCTTCGGATATTTACTCTACGCATCGCTTTTTGCCGCCATTGGCTCAGCAGTGGATAACGAAGCCGACAGCCAGCAGTTTATTCTTCCTGTTACCATTCCGCTGATAATCGCATTCGTAGCAGCACAATCCATTATTCGATTTCCCGATGGCAACATCGCTTTTTGGTTCTCAATTATTCCATACACTTCACCGGTTATCATGCCCATTCGCATTGCTGCCGATGCCGTTTCAACCGGAGAAATATTGCTTTCGGGATTCACGCTTATCGTGTTTTTTATTCTGCATATTTGGTTGGCATCAAAAATTTACAGAATTGGTATCCTGATGTATGGCAAAAAACCTACGTACAAAGAAATTTGGAAATGGCTGAGATACAAATAATCAGCAATTGACGGTGGAGATTCTTTTGAAAATTTTGTTAAAAAATATTTGTTTTATATCTTTACAAAAATGCAACAAAACTATTTTTTATGTCAAAAATACTTGTAATTGATGATGAACAACGCATCAGAACCACGTTGCGGGAAATTCTTGAATATGAAAATCATACCGTAGAATTGGCAGCCGACGGACCGACAGCTCTCAAAATGCTTTCCGACAGGAATGATATTGAAATTGTACTTTGTGATATTAAAATGCCCGAAATGGACGGCATTGAAGTCTTAGAACGTATTATTGAAATGAAAACCGATGTTCAGGTGATCATGATTTCGGGGCACGGCACTGTTGATGCTGCGGTAGAATCGATTAAAAAAGGAGCTTTTGATTTTATTGAAAAACCCTTGGATTTAAACCGCCTTCTGATTACCATAAAAAACGCCACCGAACGCAGCGACCTAATTACTCAAACGAAAGCACTGAAAAAGAAAGTCAATAAAAAATTCGACATCATCGGCAATTCAGAGGCAATTCGACAAATTCTGGATATGGTAGATCGCGTTGCCGAAACTGATGCACGCGTATTAATAACCGGAAAAAACGGTACCGGCAAAGAGCTTGTAGCTCATCGAATCCACGAAAAAAGCAAACGCTCACGGGCTCCATTAGTCGAAGTCAATTGTGCCGCAATTCCTTCCGAACTTATTGAAAGTGAATTATTTGGACACGAAAAAGGTTCGTTCACTTCGGCACATAAACAGCGTAAAGGAAAATTTGAACAAGCCGACGGAGGCACAATTTTTTTGGACGAAATCGGCGACATGAGCCTCTCGGCACAAGCCAAAGTTTTACGTGCTTTGCAAGAAAATAAAATCTCCCGCGTGGGCAGCGACAGTTCCATAGGTGTCGATGTTCGTGTAATTGCTGCTACCAATAAAGATTTGAAAGAAGAAATAAAACACAACCGATTTCGCGAAGATTTATACCACCGGTTAAGTGTTATTTTGATACAAGTTCCGACACTTAACGAACGCACCGAAGACATTCCTCTGTTAGCCAACCATTTTTCGGAGCAAATTTGCAACGAACACGGAATTGCCGTAAAAAAAGTAACACCGGGTGCCATTGAAGAGCTTCAAAAAATAAATTGGACGGGAAATATTCGAGAATTTCGTAATGTGCTCGAACGTTTAATTATCCTTTGCAACATCGAAATAACGGCGGAAGATGTGAAATTGTTCGCTCAACCGCTGGGGCGATAATACATAAAAAAAAGATACATCGAAATGTATCTTTTTTAATAGTAAATCAGGTTGTTCGTTTTAGGTTGGTTGTTTCAAGAGAAAAAAAGTTGTTGTTTTATGATGTGAAGATAATTTTAAAAACATCTTCAAAAAAAAATACTTGATGAAACAAACCTATTAATCCATAAACAAAACAATTTCGATGATAAGCGTTTTCGAGAGAGCTGTATTGTCTTTAAAATTGCACTTTCGCCAAAACATTTCTAAATTCACTCAAAATCATAGAAGTTGCCCCCCAAATACGAGTTCCGTTAAAAGCAAATGTCGGAGCATCAATCACGGTATTATGTATTGTTATTTTTTCAATATTGATTTCAGCAGTTAAAAGTTGTCGTACATCGACTGCAATAATTTTTGCAACCTCTCTCCTATTCGGTTTAAAAACGGGGCATTCATCGGTTATTCCGACAAAAGGATAGACCATAAATCGACTCACAGGAATATGCAACGGCGTGAGACTTCCTAAAATTTTTATACGGTGTCGGTCCGTGCCGATTTCTTCTTCTGCCTCTCTGAGAGCTGTTTGTGAGAGGTCGCTGTCAAAATCCTCAAATTTTCCGCCGGGCAGGCTGATTTGACCGGAATGAACGCCGCCGTTTTTCGCACGTTCGATGAATGGAATAAATAGCGAATTTTGGTTTGGATATAACAAAATAAGAACAGCACTTTTTCGAGGAAGTTCGAATTTAACATTAAAAATCGCATCAATACGTGCACGAGGCGACATTTTCAGTTGGGCTTCGATACCGGGAAGTGGTTTTTGTAATTGCCCGCGGAGTTGCTTTTCTAAAATCGTGTAGTTCATGGTATCCTGAAAAAATAAAAGTCGTTTGAAAATCATATTCCAAACATTTTAACTTCACAAATCTTCGTTCACTAATCGAATTGAATGGCTTTCACCGGGCTGATTCCGGAAATCATAATGGTTGGCAAAATCATAAAAATCAGGGAAATTATAAATGTGCCCAAATTAAGCAAAACGATATGAGAAAATTTTATTAGTATTGGAACAGTATTGACATAGTATGTTTCCGGATTCAATTTTACAAAACCAAAATATTGTTGCAATGCCAATATCGAAAAAGCTATAATATTTCCTATAATTAAGCCTTTAATAACTAAAAATGAACCATTAAGTAAAAATATTTTTTTTATGGCTCGATTATCTGCTCCTAAGGATTTCAAAATACCGATTGTTTTTGTTTTTTCCAAAATGATAATTAACAGCCCGGAAATCAAATTAAAAATTGCGACAATGAGCATCAGAATAATAATCACCTTGATATTCATATCCGAGAGCGAAAGCCAATCGAAAATGTTAGAATACTCTTCTTTTACATTTTGCACTTGCGGCATGCTGCCATCGGCATTAAAATATCCGCCTGTTATGGTTCTGATACAACTTGTTATAGTGTCAATTTCATTAAAATTATCGACCGTTACTTCAAATCCGCTCACCAAGGAATCGCCCCAGCCATTGAGTTTTTGGATATGTTTAATATCGCACAATGCAAATGTTTTATCAAAATTTTCCAAATCGGTACTGTAAATGCCGCATATTTTGAAAACGCGAATACGCGGCGGTATTTGAATAAAATATACAGTCATTTTATCGCCGGTTTTTAATTTCAGCAAATCGGAAATGTATTGCGAAATCAGTATATCACCGGAAGTTTGGTTTTTATTTATTCGGGGCAATCGCCCTTTGAGAAGATTCTCTTTAAAAAAAATCGAATCAAAATCAGTATCAACACCTTTCAACAGAATCCCTTGAATTTCGTCTTTTGTTTTAATTATTCCGGGTTTTTCGGCATAAACCTGCACGTGTTTGACACCCTTCATCTTTTCTATTTCGGGCAGAAACGGCATATAACGCTTTGTCGGCGGAGTTTCATCGGAAACATTCAAACTGCGACTTTTAATTACGATATGCGAGGCAAATCCTGTGAGTTTTTCGTGTATTTCGTTGTTGAAACCCGTTACAACTGCCACAGTAATAATCATTACGGCAATACCCAAAGCAACCGAACCCAATGCCGGACGAACTGCCGATGAGGAAATACTGTGCCGATTTTCCTTCGACAAGCTCAATCGTTTGGCTATAAATGAAATGAAGTTCAAACTAAATAATTAATAAGTGGCTGTCTAAAATTTTTGTCGCTGAGCTTGTTCATTTTCAGGGCAACTGACTTTCAAAAGATGTTTCTGCAAAATCTCCGGTGGTCGATTGCATTTTTCAAACAGCCTCAAATTTCAACTGTTTAAAATATTTTTTTGTATGATTCCAAGGCTTTTTCGAGGATAAGAACCGAACGTTTTAAATCCTCTATTTTGAGAACATATGCGATTCTTACTTCATTTTTGCCGGCATCGGGCGATGAATAAAATCCGGAAGCAGGCGCAAACATAACTGTTTCATTTTCATATTGATATTCATTCAACAACCAAATGCAAAAATGTTCGGCATCTTTTACCGGCAAGCTCAAAATGGTATAAAAAGCACCTTTGGGCATGGGGGCGTAAACTCCGGGTATTTTATTGAGTGCCGAAATCACATAATTTCGACGACTTATATATTCATCATAAACTTCCTCGAAATAATCTTTGCCAACTTGCAGAGATGCTTCGCCTACTATTTGCCCAAAAAGAGGCGGACTCAACCGGGCTTGTGCATATTTTAATGCCGACTGCATTATGTTTTTATTACGACTTACCAACGCTCCGATTCTCACACCGCACTCGCTGTATCGTTTCGAGACCGAATCGAACAGCACCGCATTTTCTTCTAAACCTTCGAGTTGCATTGCCGAAAAATGTTCAAGACCATCGTAACAAAATTCTCGATACACTTCATCGGCAAACAAGAACAGTTTGTGCTTTAAAACCAAATCGCCCAATTGTTTTAATTCCGATTTCGAATACAAATAACCGGTCGGATTGTTAGGATTGCAAACCATTATGGCTTTGGTTCGCGGGTTAATCAACTTCTCAAATTCGGAAATTGCAGGCAAGGCAAAATCTTCTTCTATCGATGAACGAATGGGAACTATTTTTACGCCTGCCTGAATTGCAAATCCGTTATAATTCGTATAAAAAGGCTCGGGAATAATTACTTCATCGCCCGGATTCAAACAAACTAAAAATGCAAATATAATGGCTTCCGAACCGCCGGTTGTAACAAGAATATCATTGAAATCGACATCAATGCCGATATTTTTGTAATATTCTGCAAGCCCTTTTCGGTAGGATTCGTTACCTGCCGAATGGGTATATTCCGCAGTTTTAATGCTTGTGTTACGAAGCACTTCCATAGCAAATTCCGGCGTTTTAATATCCGGTTGCCCAATATTGAGATGATAGACTTTCACACCGCGTTTTTTTGCCGCTTCGGCATAAGGAACCAATTTACGAATTGGCGATGCAGGCATTTCACTGCCTCTTTCTGATAATTTTGGCATTGTATTTTTTTAACGATTTATCTTTCTAAAAATTAATTTTCCTTTGGGGCTTCTACTTCGCCTTTTATATGGAGGGTTGTCGGCGAATCTTTTGAATTGGAATACACGGTAATGCTTTTGTTAAAATGCCCAACTTTCTTAGTGTCATATTTTACACTGATATTTCCGGACAATCCGACTTCAATCGGGTCTTTTGGAAAAGTAGGAACTGTACAACCGCACGACGATTTCACATTGGTAATAATAAGTGGTTCTTTTCCATTATTTATGAACTGAAATTCGTGAATTGCCGGGCTGTCGTAAGCAATTTTTCCAAAATCGAATTCAGCATCCTCAACTTTTATCGAAAATTCGGCAGTATTGCTGATTTGATTTTGAGAACAACTTACCAAAATCAATAAAAAAACTGCTAAAATAGTGATTGAAATGTTTTTCATTTTTCTCTCTTTTAAATTGATATAAATAAAATGCAAAATTACTTTAAATTCCGTAAAAATATCTGAGATTTTTCAGTTTCTTTCAGAATACTTTAAGAACCTCTGAATATCGAAAACAGCTTGTTTCGTGGTCATTTATCATACCTGCAGCTTGCATAAATGCGTAACAAATCGTGGAGCCGGCAAATTTGAAACCTCTTTTTTTCAAATTCCGACTCTTGGCATCGGATTCGACACTTTTAGACGGAATCTCTTTGAAATAATTGAAGGTGTGAATCAGAGGTTTAAAATTTGTAAACTGCCAAATATATTTATCGAAACTTCCAAACTCGTTTCGGATTTCGATAAAATATTTTGCATTTTGAATGCAGGCTTCTATTTTCATTTTGTTTCTGATAATACCGACATCACGCAAAAGCTCCGATTTTTTGGAATCGTCATAGAAGGCAATTTTTTCGAAATCAAAATTATCAAAAGCCCGGCGAAAATTTTCTCTTTTCTTCAATATTGTTAACCAACCTAATCCTGCCTGAAAAGTATCAAGTATCAAAAATTCAAATAACTTTGTATCGTCGTGAAGCGGAATTCCCCATTCCGTATCGTGATAATGATTGTTGTAGGGATTATCGCCTGTCCATGCACATCGTTTCATAAATCGATTTTTAAAATTTGAAACACAAGATGAATCGTTTTCGTATTTTTCTAACTACTAAATACTAAATACTAACTACTTTATAGATGAATACAAAAATACAAAATATATTTTCAGGTAAAAGACAAAAACCGATAATCATAGCCGGACCGTGCAGTGCCGAAACAGAACAACAAGTGTTGAGCACCGCACGGGGAATTGCCGAAATCGGTTCGGTTGATATTTTTCGTGCCGGCATTTGGAAACCACGCACCCGTCCCGGTTCTTTCGAGGGTATTGGAATCGAGGCACTACCATGGCTGACTGAGGTAAAAAAACAAACTTACCTTCTCACTGCAGTCGAAGCCGCAACGACAGAACATATCGAAATTTGCCTAAAACACCCCGAGAGTGTCGATATAATTTGGATTGGTGCCAGAACGACAGCCAATCCATTTTCGGTACAAGCACTGGCTGACGCTTTGCAAGGTGTTGACATTCCTGTTTTTATCAAAAACCCTCTCAATCCGGATATGTCGCTTTGGATTGGAGCTGTTGAACGATTTCAAAAAGCAGGAATCGTAAATATAGGAATCATTCATCGCGGTTTTTATCCCTTCGTAAAATCGGCTTTCCGAAATATACCAAAATGGGATTTGCCTTTGGACATGAAATGCCGATTTCCCAATATTCCTTTAATCTGCGACCCAAGCCACATTGCCGGGAAGACGGAATATCTGGCAGAAATATCACAAATAGCAATGAATTTGAATTTCGACGGATTAATGATTGAAACACATATTAATCCGACCCAAGCTCTGAGCGATGCTGAACAACAAGTAACACCCATTGAATTAAAAGAACTTATTGAAAAAATTGTCATTCGACAAACAAGCTCCGAAAATCCTGATATCCGAAGCCTGCTCGAAAAATATCGCGAACAAATCGACCTTATCGACTTTCAATTATTAGAACTCCTTGCCAAGCGAATGAATATTGCCGAGGCAATAGGAAAATATAAAACCGAAAATAAGATTACGGTTTTTCAACTCCGTCGTTGGTTGAATATCATCACTACACGTGTTGAATTTGGAAAAAAAATAAATTTGAATGAAAAATTTGTAAAAAAGCTTTTACAACTTGTACACCGCGAAGCAATTCATCTTCAAAACAAAAATCAGAACGGTGAAAATTCATTATAAGCAATTTAGAAAAAAAATATTTTCTGTAAATTGGAAAATTTTATAATTTTTTTTGTATTTTTGTAATAAGTATATATGATTAACTCTTTTTCACGTTTCATTAAAAAAGCTATAAATGAATATTACGGACAAAATACAGAAATTGAGAACAGACAAAGGCTGGTCGGTTGCCGAATTATCGCGTGTTACAGAAATTCCTACCGTTAGTTTGCGTGTCATGCTCAGTCGCGATGACCCAAACAATTACAATGTTAAAGCTCTGATACGCATTGCCGAAGCATTAGACTCAACTGTTTCGTTCCTTACAAAAGAAGATAAGGATACAATTGTTCCCGAAATAACAAAAATTCAGCGTAAAGAGCTTCAAAAAGTAATTTCCGATGCAGTGGACCACTATTTTTCGGGTGAAGCAATAAAAAAGGGGAAAAATTAGATTGCAATTGTCCGTTCTTCTATTTTCAATAAATAAATTTAT
>DYMH01000263.1 GCA_020721645.1 Draconibacterium orientale | reverse complement strand
AAATAAATTTAAAACCACCGATTTTCTAAAATCTGCCTAAAGTTGCAATTCATTTTGCTTTCCCAAGACCGGTTACAAACTCTAAATAACAGAAAAGCGTAGAAAAAATCTACGCTTAGCTGCTTCGTTTTTAGTTTTTTACAGAATACTCCGAGCGGGAGTTGACATAAGAATAAATAATTAAATTAAATCTTAATTTAGTTTACCTCGTAATCTTTCAAACAATTCAATTTCTTTTCTTTGTTCTTCTATTTTTGCGTTTAGTTCGGAAAGAGTTTTTTCTTTGTCTGAGAGAGTTTTTTCTTTGTCTTAGAGAGTTTTTTCTTTGTCTGAGAGAGTTTTTTCTAGTTCTTCACGATATGCTTGAAGATTGTTAGCTTTTTGATTATCCGCTCGTTCACTTCGTTTCATCCAAGTCTTAGTATATGATGATTCTATATTTTGTGTTCGTTCACTATCTTTTTTTACAAAAGATAATGTTTCATCTTTTGGCCGATCTTGGTATAAAACATAATAGTATAATACCATACTACCTACTCTTTTTTCTTCCAACGATAAAGGTTCAGCCAAAAACTTAGTAACCGCAACTTTCATAATTATTTGTTCTGCTGCTGATTTTTTATTCCATTCAGCCTTTGTTTTTAATAAAAAAACCTTTTCTGTTCATGTGTATCCATCTATAATATCTTCTATTTGTCTATCTGCTTGCTCAATCGCTGAATTACTTTTTAGTGCAAGTAAATTAGTATCGGCAAGGTTTTGTGCAAACAAAACGGTGCTTTCAAGAAAAAATATAATGAGAAAAAGACACAATTTAGCAATCGTGCTTTTGTGCAAGACGTTGTTGCTGTGCAAATTATGCGAAGTAAATAAGTTTGTTTGTTTCTTTTTTCAATTTTTCATGTTAATATTTTTTTAGAGCAAAAGATAAATGAAAAACTAAAAGTGAAAAATGAAGAAATTAATCTTCAAATTTGAGTTTCCTTGTTTTTCAAATAGTGTCAACCTGCATTTTACGGGGTAATTACTATAAATAAAAGCTTTTTTCAGTGAAAAACGAATAGTGAAAAGTGAAAAGTATTTTTTTAAATTTTTAGTTTTTCACTTTTAGTTTTTCACTTAATTCTGGTTTCGGATTTGCCTATTCTAAAAGAACTGCCTCGTCGGAATTTACAGTGTATCCCTACACTTGCTCGCGCCGTCGCACATATTGCTTTTTGCTGCCAAAATTCGGTTTTGCTTTTCTTACTCATTTGCGTGTCTTGAATGCGAATAAACACTAAGACGACAACATATTATATTCTTTTACCCAATGCCGGTTGTTTGCTGTGTTGCCGAGTGAATCGCCGGATTTTTCGGCAACGGTTTCAATGAACTTGTTGGTTGTGAAGATATGAAATTTTTGGGAAATAAAAATGGTTTTGGGGAATTATTTTTGTAGGGACAAGTCGCGACTTGTCCGTACGTGGCGAAAATTATATTATTTCCGCAAATTCGGTATTTGATATTTCCAAGCGATGCAAAACAGTGTTCATTACATTGTCGGTAATAAAGCCACGCAACGATAAATCTTCGTCAAATTCGTTCCACCGGATGCCTGTTCCGCCGT
>DYMH01000155.1 GCA_020721645.1 Draconibacterium orientale | reverse complement strand
TTAAACTGAACTCATAGATTGTTGTGCTAATATTTCCTAAAATCGTGGTCTTGTGTCTTTGATCTTTTCTCACTTTTAACTTTTACGAAAATATTTATGATTTGTTCGCAATTTATCTATAAAATTTTGTTAAAAAAATAGATTCATTATTTTTCTTATCTCTCACGTGGAGTTGAATGGTGTGATACTTATTGTAAATCAGATGATTATCGAATTTATAGCTAATAAGAGAATTTTTTGCATCGTAGCAAAATAAAACCCATTGCGAGTCGATAAATCCGGAATATGTGTCGATACCCGATAAATTATCGGAGATTTTAAATGAAATTTCCGGTCGTTTTGTGAAAATTGAGTCTTTGGGAAAATTTACAGCTTCGATTTTTGGCGACACGGTATCGAGAAGCACTGCGTAGGCACCGAAATTTATTGTTTTTGTAGATAAAAATCCGTTGAGCCGGGTGCCGCCGGCGAATTTGAAAGTGCCGTTGTTTAATATTCTTACAATTATTGCTTTGTCTTCAATGAGTTTGCCTATCAACTTTGGTTTTATTGAAATGTTGTATGGATTTGCAACCGGAATATTGGAGTTTCCTATTGTAAATACATCTGATATTAAATCGCCGAAAGGCTGTGTTTGAGAAAAATAAACTGTCGAATTTTCAAAGAGTGTATTTGGCGGAAGTTCTGCCCTAAAATTTGGTTTTACGATATAGAAAGCCGAATCGTAGGCGGTTTGGTTTAAATTTTTGGCAAATGTCGGTTGTGAATTTTCGGAAAACATACTTTCAATGTCGAAAGTCAAGCTACTTTGGTTCTGATATTCGTCGCGGACCAGGATTTTAATTTCATGTTTTCCCGGCTCCGAAAAACTCAAAATGCCACTCGGAATGCGATGACTGTATATTTTTGTAGCAAAACCGGGAGCCGAAAAGAGTTTCATCATTTTTTTCCCTTCATTCTGATATTCCGGATAATCGCAAAAACTATTAACATCTAACTGTGTTTCAAACGATAATTCATCGAAACGAAAACCGGTTTGCAGCGTATCATCGAGAAAAAGCTCGGCGGCATAGACAGTCAGGCGATACGAACCGCCTTGGGCACGGTCGGCGGCTTGAATTGCAAATCCGATTTTGCCGGTTACTTTAATCTTTGTGCGGATACCAAATTTTTTGTTGTGTTCATCGATTTTGAAAAATTGCGGGTAATGACTTCCGTTTACCGAACTTTCTTTGCTAAGCGGATAAACGCCGAGTAAGCTGAAACGGGGTGGCAAAAAATCGAGTGTGTTTCTATAAAACAACAAAGGGTTTTGCGGATTTTCGGTGATGCTGTTTCTAATTTCAAAATGAACATGCGGCGAATAACTTCGCCCCGAGTTTCCGACCCGACCGATAATTTGCCCTTTTCTGACAGGGAACATCTCCGGTTGAGGATATAAATTCTGTTCAAAACTCTGATTTTGATATTGATTTTCAGAAACATAATGCTCAATTTCGGGACTTAATGCACTCAAATGTGCGTAAACAGAAGTAAAACCGTTCGGGTGCTTTATATACAAAGCCGTTCCGTATCCATCGCCCGAAATTTTGATACGCCAAACGCTGCCTTCGCCCACAGAATAAACCGCCTCGCCAAATGATGCCGAAATATCAATTCCTGTGTGAAAGTGATTTGGTCGAATTTCGCCGAAATTATCAGAAACATAATGCTTTCCGGCTACCGACCACACAAATTCATGTGTCGAAACGCTTTGTGTTTGCCCCGATTTAATCCCAAAAATAAAGAGAAAAAAAAATATATAGATATTGTTCATTTTTATTACATTTACATTTTGAAAACTAAGAATGAACTGTTGTGAATTAATTGCAAATCATTATTCATTTTCGGATAACTCAAAAGTTTTTTTGAATTGAAATTAACACAGAATGCAAGGAGTAAACCTGATTTCAATTCCGAAAAACAAAAATAAATTATAAATGAAGCTTTTCAAAATAAATAAAATAAGTTTATTGTTCGATTCAAAATCCGATGAAAAAGCATTTTCGGACTATTTCTTTCGTGAAAATCAAGTAACGGTTCGTTATAGTTTGATATTGCTCTTTGTTATTAATTTCATACTTTTCGGGAGCTCTTTACTCAATATCAAAAGCATAGACATACTTTCGATTTTCATTATAGTGGTATCACTCTTTATTGTTACACATTTTATAATTAGCTATTTTCAAATATATACCTATCGGTTTCAACAAGTGTTGATATTTTTTACAATGTTAATTATTTTTTCAACAAGTGTTGTTTCACTTCATAACGTTACGTTTACCGAAAACCAACTTGTATATGTTGTATTGATGATTTTGATATTTTTATTGATGCTTTTTTCTCGCCTCAAATTTGTATATGCAGCAATTACATTATCAATATTCATTATCTTCTTTGAAATCAATGCTTTGAAAATATATTACACCTTATCGACATTTCCGATAAGCTACGGCAATTTGTATGTCCTTCTTTCTTCTGCATTGGCTATTCCGGCAGGATATTATTTTGAATATTATCAACGGAAACGTTTCTTTTCCGAAGTAGAAAGTTCACAAAAAATAGATGAATTAGACAATTATCTTCAAGTGGCACTTAAAGATGATATCAAATTTCAAAAAATTCTTGACGACATGCCGGTCTTAGTTATGGCAGTTAATTCTGAGTACGAAATATGTTTCTGGAATAAAAAATGCCAAAAACTTACCGGGTTTTCTGTGGACGAAATCATTAACAATCCACTTGCAAAAGAAAAATTATTTCCCGAAAGTGGCTATCGCGACCGTGTTTTTAAAAAATTTTTAACAGAAAAACACTTCACAGCCAATTTTGAAACTCGACTTGCCACAAAAACAGGCAGCAAACGAATTATCCAATGGTCGCATATCGAAAAAAATTATTATATTTCTAATTCACCATTATGGTATTCCGGAATCGATATCACCGAAAACTATGAAACATGGAAAGCTCTGAAAAAAAGCGAACAACGACTCAAAGAATCCCAAGGTTTGACACATGTTGGAAGTTGGGAGTGGGATGTTCTAAAAAATAGAACAGTATGGTCAGATGAACTTTACAGAATCTTTGGCTATTTGCCACAAAACAGCGATTTCGATGTTTCGACCATATTTAAGAAAATTTTACACCCCGAAGACCTCGAATTTTTTAAATCAGAAACACAAAAAGCCATTATCGAAAAACACGGAGTGAATTTTGAATACCGTATTCGGTTGGAAGATGGTTCGGAACGAATTATCAGTGCCGAAGGCGATGTTATCATGAACGAAAAAAATGAAGTCGTTCGCCTCTTCGGAACCAATCGCGATATTACCGAAATTAAAGAAGGTGAAATCGAATTGCTGAAAAATAGAAAAATTCTCGAAAAAGCACAAAAAATTGCAAATGTTGCAAGTTGGGAATACGATTATGTGAAGAAAAAAACAATTGTTTCCGAAGAATTTTACCGGATTTTTCAAATAAAAAAATTCAAACCAAATCGTATCCAAAGTCTTATATACAAAAATATTGCAGATGATGACCGTACAATTTTCCGTAATTTTTTATACGATACCTTTATCAAATACATCAATGCAGGTTGCGAATTTAAAGTGATTCTCAAAGATGGCGACAAAACAACGGTTAAAACAATTTCTGCTTCAACAGAAATCGAACTCAATAAAAATACCGGAAAACCGCAAGCTGTTTACGGAATTTTTCAAGATATTACCGTACTCAAAAAAGCTCTCGGTTCTATCGAAAATAATGCACGTAAAATTCGCAATATCCTTCAATCTTCTCCCGATGCGATTATTGTTTTTGAAGAAAATAAGAAAATTATCGATTGTAATTTTGAAGCAACTATAATTTTTGGTTATACTAAACAGGAATTTACAAATATGTCCATACAAAACCTGTTTACAGCTCACAGCTATGAATTGTTTCACAATAAATTTCGACTGGTTTTTGATACAACCGACTCGCTGAAGAATTTTCAATTGGATATGCTCGGTGCCAAAAACACCGAATTTCCTGCCGAAATGTCTTTGGCTTTTATCAAATCATTCGATGATGAACCCAATTCGGCAGTCGCTTTGATAAAAAATATCACCGAAAGAAAGCAGTACGAACAAAAACTGCAAGATGCTCGCCTAAAAGCCGAAGAATCTGATAAACTCAAAAGTGCATTTTTAGCCAATATGTCGCACGAAATCCGAACACCGATGAATGCCATCGTTGGATTTTCAAATCTGCTGACAGACAATGATATATCTACCGAAGAACGCAATGAATATTTGAAATATATTATTTCGGGAAGCGACAGTTTACTTTCACTCATCGACGATATTATCGATATATCGAAAATAGAATCAGGGCAAATTCAGCTTAAAAAAACACCGGTTTCATTGGCGGAACTCATCGGAGAGCTTTTCGTGGAATTTGACAAACAAAAAATTATAGCAGAAAAAGAACATATTGAATTGAAATTCAATGTTAGAGATGAAATATTAGAACTATCGGTCGAAACCGATGAATTGCGTTTGAAGCAAATTCTTAATAATTTATTCAGTAATGCCCTGAAATTTACAAAGCAAGGCTCTATCGAATTTGGCTATGAATTGACAAGTCAATATGGTATAAAATTGATTGAATTTTTTGTAAAAGATACCGGAATCGGTATTCGCAAAGAAGACTTGAATATTATTTTCAACCGTTTTACAAAACTCGAAACCGGACTTTCCGAACCTCTGCATCGAGGAACCGGGCTGGGACTTGCTATTTGCAAAAAGCTTGTTGCACTGATGGGCGGAAAAATTTGGGCAGAATCCGAACTCACCAAAGGCTCTGTTTTCCGATTTGCACTTCCGCTTAAAATATCCGAACCTAAAACAACTTCTAATACCCAAGTCATGATTTCACAAACAAATTATCTGTGGGACACAAAAACAATTCTGATTGCCGAAGACGAAGAAACCAATTTCAAATACCTTTCTGCGGCACTGCGTAAAACCAAAGTCAAGGTTTTATGGGCACAAGACGGGCAACAGGCATTTACGATGTGCGGCAAGCATCCGGAAGTTGATTTAATACTGATGGATATTCAAATGCCCGTCATGGACGGTTACGAAGCCACACGTAAAATTAAAGCATTTCGCCCCCAATTGCCCATTATTGCTCAAACAGCCTATACATTATCAACAGAAAAAGAACGCATTTTGGATATTGGCTGCGATGGATATTTACCAAAACCAATTAACAGCGATAAACTGATGAGCACAATCGCAGGATATTTTTAATAAATTATTTTTTTAGATTTTTTTAATAATAACCTGTCGCAAATAGTTTTCAACAATTTTTTGGTTATCTTTCTTGAAAAAATCTCGGTCATTATAAATATCTTATTAACAGTGTTTTAAACTAAATATTTTTTCAGTTTATTGCAAAAATAGTCATCAACTCTTGTGCATAATTTGCAAAAAATTTGTAGAATATAACCATAAATTATTGCTACATTTGTCGGTTGATTAAATCGTGTAAAGCAAATAAACAGAATGAAATCGTAAAAACATTACACATTAAAATTTATACGATGAATTTGTACGATTTTACAAATCGATAGAAATACATATCACGACTCAATTACTTTATTAAGAATAATGGAAAACGAAGATTTAGAAATTTCAGAACAACCCAAAAATGGCTATTCTGCCGACAGTATTCAAGTATTGGAAGGCTTGGAAGCAGTTCGTAAACGACCTGCCATGTACATCGGCGACATCGGCGAACGAGGACTGCATCATTTGGTTTACGAAGTTGTCGATAACTCCATCGACGAAGCCATGGGTGGACATTGTACACACATTGATGTTACAATAAACGAAGACAATTCAATCACCGTTGTTGATAACGGGCGAGGAATCCCCGTAGATTTACACGAAAAAGAAGGAAAATCGGCACTCGAAGTTGTGATGACAGTTTTGCACGCCGGAGGAAAATTCGATAAAGATTCATACAAAGTTTCGGGAGGATTGCACGGCGTGGGTGTTTCCTGCGTCAATGCTCTTTCAATAAATCTCAGAGCAACAATTCATCTCAACGGTAAAATTTATCAACAGGAATACAGCGAAGGAAAACCACTTACCGATGTCAAAGAAATAGGAACAACCGATAAACGCGGTACCGAAATCACCTTTCTTCCGGACCTCACAATATTCACATCAGGAATATTTAAGTGGGATATTCTTGCTACCAGAATGCGGGAACTTGCCTATCTGAACAAAGGATTGGAAATCTGTTTAACCGACAAACGACAACAAAACGAAAAAGGAGACTATTTAAAAGTAGATTATCTCTCGAAAGAAGGGTTGAAAGAATTTGTACAATATTTAGATGAAAATCGCGAAAAAATCATTCAGGACACCATTCATATTCAAACCGAAAAAAATGATGTTCCCGTTGAAATTGCCTTGCAATACAATTCTTCGTTCGCCGAAAATATTCATTCCTACGTCAATAACATCAATACCCACGAAGGCGGAACACATCTTACCGGATTTCGACGCGGGCTTACGCGAACACTGAAAACCTATGCCGAAGAATCCGGAATGTTCAAAAACCTGAAATTCGACATCAACGGCGACGATTTTCGCGAAGGTCTCACCGCAGTAGTCTCGGTAAAAGTTGCCGAACCTCAATTTGAAGGGCAAACAAAAACCAAACTCGGAAATTCCGACATCAGTTTGGTGGTGGACAAAGCCGTGAGCGAAATGCTCAAAAATTATTTGGAAGAAAATCCAAAAGATGCCCGAGTCATCGTTTCAAAAGTACTCTTAGCAGCACAAGCCCGCAATGCAGCCCGAAAAGCCCGTGAATTAGTACAGCGTAAAAACGTAATGAGCGGTGCCGGATTGCCGGGCAAACTTGCCGACTGCTCCGAACGCGACCCGGCACTTTGCGAACTCTATCTGGTCGAAGGTGATTCTGCCGGCGGAACAGCCAAACAAGGCAGAAACAGGCTATATCAGGCGATTTTACCATTGCGGGGTAAAATTCTGAACGTAGAAAAAGCCATGCAACACAAAGTCCTCGAAAGCGAAGAAATTCGTAACATCTACACCGCACTCGGCGTTACGATTGGCACCGAAGATGATTCTAAGGCACTGAACATGCAAAAATTAAGATACCACAAAGTAATCATCATGACCGATGCCGATGTGGACGGAAGCCACATTGCAACACTGATTATGACGTTTTTCTTCCGATTTATGAAAGAAATCATCGAAGAAGGCTATTTGTATATCGCAACACCACCTTTGTATCTGATAAAAAAAGGAAAAACCGAACAATATTGCTGGACCGAAGAACAACGCAAAAAAATTGTAGAAGAACTTGCCGGCGGAAACGAAAACGCCTTACACATACAACGTTACAAAGGTTTGGGCGAAATGAACGCCGAACAATTGTGGAGCACCACCATGAATATTGAAACCCGAACGCTGCGCCGTGTTTCGATTGACAACGGTGCCGAAGCCGACCGTATTTTCTCTATGCTCATGGGCGATGATGTTCCGCCCAGACGGCAATTTATTGAGGAAAATGCTACTTATGCAAAAATTGATGCGTGATAATTGTTAATTATTAATGGTTAATGGTTAATGGTTAATTTTGCTTTTGCTTGATAGATATTTTATTATGCTATTCCGTAGTATTGTGATTAATATTTTTGTGACAAATAATTGATATTTAACAAATTAATAAATTCACTATCGCCGGCTTT
>DYMH01000262.1 GCA_020721645.1 Draconibacterium orientale | reverse complement strand
CTCGGCGTTTCGGTGGGGATATTTTAATTCCCTTTTTCAAAATATTATTAAACGAAGTAAAATCTACCTGATTAATGGGAAGATTTTACTTTTTTGCGTGCTTCGGCAAATTCTGCAAACGCATTGTATAATGCCTCAAAAGAATCGTTGACCGTTGACTTATCGTTTAAATTAAAGTTTTTTGGGTCTAAAAAACTGACATTCTGCTTATCAAGTATGTTTATTCTAACTTTTTCAGCTCGATCGACCGATTTCTTTCCTTCGTAGGTAAATGGCAAAACGGCTAATAGTTCGGTAGGCACATCTTGTTTTTCGAGCAAAAACTCAATTTTTTTAACAATTTCAAAATTGACCTCATTGGCTGCATGAAAAACCAAAATCAATTTGAATGCACCGGAACATTCTTTTTTCTGAAATAATCTAAATTTTGACAATATACTATCAAGTATGTTTTCAATTGAATTTTGAGCAATTAAATAGTCGTCTTTTAGTTGAATTTGATGCAAAAGTTCTTCTTCGAACCTAGTGCCAACTATACCGATAGATTGATCCCTTGACCACTCCAATATAGCGTTTGCCCAAGCACCTATAAAAATATAATAAGTTATCACGTGCAATCTGTTTTTATATTTAGCTATTACTGTATGTTTTAAGTGTCTTTTTCAATTCATTTATCAGAGTCGTTTTCAAGCTTTCGGGCGAAAGCACTTTTACCAAATACCCGTACGACAAGAGTTCCATCACAAAATCGTATGTGATATTGATGTTCAACTTTACCTGTAATGCTTTGTCGGTTTCGGCAACGATTTCTTGCGAAGCATGCAATGACATTGCTTTAACAAATTGTCCATGAAACGAATCGAAAGACAAAATAACTTCTTGCGGATCATCTATTTTGCTGGTAATGATCCCAAAATAATTTTGAAAACTTAGGGTTTGATTTAAATTCGATTTACTTTGCTTTGAATCCAATACAATTAGATTGGACATACGATCAATGCCAAAAGTTTTAATTTGACGATTCTCAGACTCAAATGCAATCAAATACCAACGGCCTTTAAATTCTTTAATTTTAATAGGGTCTACTGTTCGAAAGCTTACGTCCCCCAAATCGAATTTTGTGTACAAAAAGCTTATCTGACGGCTATTTCGAATGGCATATAGCAAATCGAATAAATACTCGGTTCCTTTGGGTTTGCGGCTATCGAACTCAATATATTGCGACAGATTTTCGCTAATTTTAAGTGCATTAAAAACATCGAACGCTTCCATCGAACGCTTTTTTTCATCTGATATATATTCGCTTTCGATTTGATAGACTTTAGCGGAGCGGTTGAACTTAATCTGAATGCCGTAAATACTCGAAATGTCTTGAATGTCGCGCTGAAAAGTTCTTTTCGACAACTCAAACCGATAGCCTAGCCTGAAAGATTCTTCTTGCAAAAATTCAGAAATAGCTTCGAATGCGGCTTGTTTCTTACGCAGAAATTTGATAATCAGATCGTAACGCGAAATGGATTCTCGTTTTGACATAAGCGGGATTTAATTTTGTTTGCGAATGGTTTGGTCACAAACGCAATCTGATTTACATAATTCATTCAAGGCTTTCAGCACACTTTCGTCAAC
>DYMH01000154.1 GCA_020721645.1 Draconibacterium orientale | reverse complement strand
GAATTTGTAATTTAGTATGCCGGAAAAAACAATTGTTTTTTGAACTAATTCCATCTGCCGGCGGCTTGTTCGGCTTAGTAATACACCGGTATAAATGCCGGAGATAGTCAATAAAATCATTTTTTTACTCTTGATTCGCATTACTATTTGAACCATTCACCCTATAATACATGATAATATTGGCAAAAAATGATATATATCATCAACATATTTGCACAATATTTCGCTTGAATCATTTAATTTTGCTTCAAAGACATTAATATTTGCAATATGACAATCCTCAACACAAAACTATTTGAAGAATTTCCGACAATCACGGTCGAACAATGGGAACAACTTGTAATTAAAGATTTGAAAGGTGCAGATTACGAAAAAAAACTTATCAGCACAAACCTCGATGAAATAAAAATTAAGCCATATTATACTGAAAAAGATCTTGTCGAAAATAAATTAATAAATGTCAATCCGGGCGTTTTTCCTTACATTCGAGGAAATGTTGTCAATCAATCCGCTGAAAATAGACAAGAGGTTTGTGTTGAAGATTTTTCGACTGCCGCCGTCGAATCCCAAGAAATCATCAAAAAAGGAGCCGATTCGATGGAATTTATTTTTGGAAAGAACCAAAAAATCAGTCAAGCCGACTTTAAAGTGCTACTTTCGCAAATCGATATGACCAAAAATCCGGTTCATCTACGTGCTGCAAAATATTCTGCCGAAATCCTTGAATCCTTTGTCGAATACTGCAAAAAAGAATATCAATTTCCGGAAAAAATTAAAGGCTCATTAAATTTCGATTTTTTGGGCTATCAGGCAATTTCAGGACAAAATCCAAAACAAAACGGAAAAGAAATTTTAGAGAATCTAAAACCTGTGTTAGAAAAATGCAGCAAAACGATACCAAATTTCAAAATATTAACTATCAATGGATTGATTTTCAGAGAAGCAGGCTCCTCTCCTGTTCAAGAATTAGCCTTTTCGTTTTCATCTGCCGTTGAATATTTACATCAAGCTACAGAAGCCGGAATCGAGCCTGAAAAACTGATACCTCGCATTGCATTTTCGTTCGGAGTGCGTTCCGATTATTTCATCGAAATTGCAAAAATAAGAGCAGCCCGAGTTGTTTGGGCAAAAATTGTTGAAACATACTGCCCGGCACAACCCGAAATTGCGAAAATGTATGTTCACACCACCACCTGCAACGTCAATAAAACAATTTACGACCCGCATGTAAACATTCTGAGAACCACAACCGAAGCCATGTCGGCTCTGCTTGGCGGTACAGATTCGCTTACAATTCGTCCTTTCGACAGTATCTATTATAAGCCGAACGAATTTTCGCAACATATCGCTCGAAACATCTCTATCATATTAAAAGAAGAAGCATATTTCGATAAAATTGTTGATGTTGCCGGAGGTGCTTATTTTATTGAAAATCTGACCCGGGAAATCATCGAAAAAACGTGGACTCTGTTCTTAGAAATTGAACAAAATGGCGGACTTTACGAAGCCTTGAAAAAAGAAATTATACAAAATAAAATCAACGACTTGGTTCAAAAGCAAATGATGAATATCGCCATGCGTCGTGATATTCTCTTGGGAACCAATCAATACGCAAACCCGAGCGAGATTGTTGCAAATAATATCAATACAGAAATTATTGATACCAATCTTTTTTCGGATACAGAAACAGATTTCAAACCGTTAAAGATATTCAGAGGTGCCGCCGAATTTGAAACACTCCGTTTGGCAACAGAAAAACAAGAAAAACGACCGAAAGTTTTTTTGCTTACAATTGGAAATGCTGCAATGCGAAAAGCCCGTGCGTCTTTTGCTGCAAATTTTTTCGCCTGTGCGGGCTTTGAAATTATTGACAATGCGGGCTTTGAAAACGGACAATCCGGTGTCAATGCGGCACTAAATCATAAAGCCGAAATCACTGTCGTTTGCAGTGCCGATGATGAATATGCAGCGACAGTTCCGGATATTTTTAAACAAATCAACGGAAAATCGATAGTTGTGGTGGCAGGATATCCTACCGATTGTATCGAACAATTCAAATCGCTCGGGATAACGAATTACATTCATATCAAATCAAATATTATTGACGAATTGAAAAAATATCAACATTTATGTTTTTAAATATCAAGAATTTGAATATTTTCTATAAATATTAATGTTTTTTTGAACATCATTTATCAAAAAAATAAATATCTCGTCTGAATATTATTAACAAGACAACAATTATACAAAATATTATGCGTCCCGATTTCAGCAAAATTAACTTCAACAAGCCCGAAATATCAGTAAAAACAACTGAGCAAAAAGGCACTAAATTCCTAACACCCGAAAAAATCGAAATGGATGCCTTTTGCACACAAGAAGATTTAAAGGGACTCGAACATTTGAATTATGCAGCAGGGCTTCCTCCATTTTTGCGTGGTCCTTATTCCACTATGTACGTGATGCAACCATGGACAATCCGTCAATACGCCGGATTTTCGACAGCAGAAGAATCCAATGCCTTTTATCGTCGCAACTTAGCAGCCGGCCAAAAAGGACTGTCTGTAGCGTTCGACTTGGCAACCCACCGAGGCTACGATTCCGACCACGAACGCGTGGAAGGCGATGTGGGCAAAGCAGGCGTTGCGATTGATTCCATTTTGGATATGAAAATCCTGTTCGACCAAATCCCATTGGACAAAATGTCTGTATCCATGACCATGAACGGTGCCGTACTTCCTGTTTTGGCTTTTTATATCGTTACCGGACTCGAACAGGGTGCAACATTGGAACAACTAAGCGGAACCATTCAAAATGATATTCTTAAAGAATTTATGGTTCGCAACACCTACATTTATCCGCCCGCTATTTCGATGCGAATCATTGCGGATATTTTTGAATATACCTCGAAAAAAATGCCGAAATTCAATTCTATCAGCATATCCGGCTATCATATACAAGAAGCCGGTGCAACCGCCGATATCGAATTAGCCTACACCTTAGCCGATGGTTTGGAATACTTGCGAACAGGCGTCAATGCAGGAATGGATATTGATACCTTTGCTCCTCGTTTATCATTTTTTTGGGGTGTTGGTATGAATCACTTTACCGAAATCGCTAAAATGCGTGCTGCACGCATGTTGTGGGCAAAAATCGTAAAACAATTCAATCCCAAAAATCCAAAGTCTATGGCTTTGCGAACCCACTCGCAAACATCGGGCTGGAGTTTAACCGAACAAGACCCCTACAACAACATTGCACGCACCTGCACCGAAGCCATGGCAGCAGTTTTGGGGCACACGCAATCGCTGCACACCAACGCACTCGATGAAGCCATTGCTCTGCCAACGGATTTTTCGGCACGCATTGCCCGAAACACACAAATCTATTTGCAGGAAGAAACCGGAATCACCAAAACCGTAGATCCGTGGGCGGGTTCATTTTATGTCGAAAAATTAACCCACGAAATTGCACATAAAGCATGGCAATTGATTGAGGAAGTAGAAAAATTAGGAGGAATGGCTAAAGCCATAGAAACCGGCATTCCGAAAATGCGTATCGAAGAAGCTGCCGCCGGAAAGCAAGCCCGTATCGACTCCGGAAAAGATACCATTGTAGGAGTAAACAAATATCGGCTTGAAAAAGAAGCTCCTATGGACACTTTGGAAATCGACAACACCGCCGTTCGGAAATCTCAAATCGAACGCTTGCTAAAACTCAAAGCAGAGAGAAACAACGAAGATGTTCAAAAAGCTTTGAACGCCATAACGGAAGCCGTCCGTTTGGGCAAGGGGAATCTTTTGGAATTGTCGGTCGATGCTGCTGCCAAACGTGCATCACTCAGCGAAATATCGTATGCTATCGAAAAAATATCAGGTCGATACAAAGCAGTGATAAGAACAGTTTCCGGCGTTTATTCCAACGAATCTAAAAATGATATGTCATTTCAAAAAGCAGTAGAACTTGCAAATAAGTTTGCCAAAAAAGAAGGTCGCCGTCCGCGAATTATGATTGCTAAAATGGGGCAAGACGGGCACGACCGAGGTGCAAAAGTTGTTGCAACCGGATATGCCGATATTGGTTTCGATGTGGATATGGGACCGTTGTTTCAAACACCGACCGAAGCGGCAAAACAAGCAGTTGAAAACGATGTTCACATACTTGGTATTTCGAGTTTGGCAGCAGGACACAAAACCTTGATACCACAAGTAATTGCAGAACTCAAAAAGCTCGGTCGTGAAGACATCATGGTCATTTGCGGCGGCGTGATTCCGCATCAGGATTATCAATTTCTGTATGATGCCGGCGTCGTCGGGATTTTTGGTCCCGGAACCTCGGTTTCGCTTGCTGCGGTAAAGATTTTGGAAATATTATTAGATGAAGATTAATTTTACTTTAAATAAACACCACACTTAACTGATTATCAAATCAATGAAAGCATATTATTTAGTTAAAAACGGTGCAGCATCAACAGCTTTTGAATTGCAAGATATTCAGGCATTAACCCCCGGCAATGACGATGTAATTATCGATACGGAAGCCTTTGGGTTAAATTTTGCCGATGTGATGGCACGTTTAGGTTATTATAAAGCCTGCCCGCCTTTGCCAACGGTTATCGGTTACGATGTTGTGGGCAGAATTATTGAAAAAGGGAAAAATGTTGAAGAATTGAATGTTGGGCAACGAGTTGTCGCTTTAACACGTTTCGGCGGCTATTCTCATCAAGTTCGGGTCAATCAATCGGGCGTTGTTGCTGTACCCGAAAATGCTGACGCGGCAGAATTAACAGCTCTTGCAACACAGTTTGTAACAGCTTATTATTCTTCTTCGGTCGCCATGCAATTGCATCAAGGCGATCATGTATTGATACAAGCAGCAGCCGGTGGCGTGGGAACGGCTTTAATACAGTTGGCAAAGCGAAAAGGTTGTATTCTATACGGAACAGCAGGCTCCAAAGAAAAATGCGATTTTATAAAAACATTAGGCGTTGATTTTGCGATTAATTACCGTGAAGTCGATTTTGTTGAAGCTATAAAAAAAATTAGAGGTGATAAGGGTATTGATGTTGTATTTGATTCAATTGGAGGAGATTATGTAAAAAAAGGCATCAAATTATTAGCTCCCGGCGGGCGAATTGCATTTTTTGGTGCAGCACAAATTGCAGGTGCCGGCAATGAAAAAAGTCTGTTTCGACAATTGAAAACACTTTGGGGTTTCGGAAAATATCGCCCGACACAATTTTTTGCCGAGTCGCAATCCGTCATTGGTGTGAATATGCTGAAAATAGGCGATTTCAAACCTCAAATCATTCAGTCGTGTTTAAAAGATCTTGTAAAATTATACGAAGCCGGAGAAATTAAACCGGTAGTCGGGAAAATGTTTGAACACAATCAATTAGCAGAAGCACACGAATTGCTTCAAAAACGACAAACCATGGGCAAATTAACCATGAAATGGTAAACAGGTTTTGATATAAAGTATTATTTTCCGTTACGTTTGAGAACAATTAAAATGGTATGAATCAATATTTTAAAATCAAAGTATAACGTCATATTTTCAACATAATTTATATCAAAATACAAGCGTTTTATCATTTCTTCCACCGAAACGGCATAACCAAATTTCACCTGCCCCCACGATGTGATACCGGGTTTTACTTTGAGCAAACGTAGAAAATAGGGTGCTTTTTGTGTTATTCGGTCGATATAATATTGTCGCTCCGGACGCGGACCAACCAAGGACATTTCGCCCCGGAGAACATTGTAAAACTGCGGAATTTCGTCCAATCTCGTTTTTCTCAGAAATTTACCGAATTTCGTTATTCGCCTGTCGTTGTCCGAAGAAAGACTTGGTCCGCTTTTTTCGGCATCTTCAAACATCGAACGAAACTTGATAATCATAAAGGGTTTACCTTTTTTCCCGATTCGTTCCTGACGATAAAAAATAGGTCCCTTTGATGATAATTTTACCCCAATGGCAGCAAATGCAAAAACAGGTAAGCCTACTGTGAATGCAAATAATCCGGCGAAAATATCAATGCCTCGTTTTATGGCAGCCTGCCAAGGTTTTAATAAATAATTTGAAACAGTAAACAACGGAACGCCTACGTAATGTGATATACTTACCGGTCCGGATAAAATATCGTATAAACCGGGGATAATTTTTAAAAGAACATTGTGCTCGATGATTTTTGCAAAAATAATTTCGATTTCGTTTGCTTCTTCCGATTCCAAGGCAACAATAACCTCTTCGACACGGTGATTTTTTATAATACTGTCTATTTCGGCAAAACTTCCTAAATATGGCAGGCAATTTTTCAATTCATTGCTCACTGCTCGTTGAAAATTTACAAAACCAACGAACAAATTTCCTGTCGAATCGGGTTTTGAAACAATATCCTTATAAATTTTTAACGCTTGGGCATCGCTTCCGACTATTATGGTTTTAAATCCCAACCGATGCTTATTTATCAACGAAATAGTTTTCGTAGTGATGAAAATTCGAGGCAGATAGGTGAAAAAAAATTGACAAACAAAAAATAAAAAAAATGATAAATAATGATATTGTGTTGAAATAACATCATCATTGAGAAGTATTGTAAAAAAAACAACAACAGACCCGGTCATTGCAGTATTGAAGCTTGTACCTAATTCTTGAAGTCGCGATTTTTGATAGCTGTTTCGATAATATCCGCTTAAAAAATAATAAATTACCCATGCAGCAGGCATTCCGAAGAGCATGAGACGATATTTTAGACTGTTTTCAAAATAAAATCCGATTTCGGAGTGTTCGATATAAATTTTACGTAAATTATAAAAGACTATCCATGCCAACTCTGCCGAAATAAAATCGGATAAAACGTATATCAAACTATGTTTTTTTTGTGTCATCAATACAATTAATATTTGAATGGTAAAGGTTACTATTTTTCTTTAAAATTTGAATTATTTATTCACAATCAAGTATAATTTTTTCAAAGTAGAAAATAAAATATCAACTTTGGTATTCATTTTAAATTAGACTATCACTCAACTATGAAAATTGATTCTTTCAGACATAAAGGACTTCGCCAAAAATTAATAACAAGTCTTCGCGATAAAGGCATCACATCGGAAGAAGTTTTAAATGCCATGAACAGAGTTCCCCGCCATTTTTTTATGGCAAAAGGCTTTGAAGAACGTGCATATCAGGACAACGCATTTCCGATAGCGTCCGAGCAAACAATATCGCAACCCTACACGGTAGGTTTTCAAACCATGCTGTTAAATGTTCGCAAATCGGAAAAAGTTCTGGAAATCGGAACAGGTTCGGGTTACCAAACAGCTGTGTTATTGGAGTTGGGTGCTCGGGTTTATACCATCGAAAGGCATCGGGAATTGTTCCTGTCGGCTCAAAAACTACTTAAAGAACTTAACTTTTCGCCCTATTGTTTTTATGGCGACGGCTATGAAGGGCTTCCGACCTACGGACCTTTCGATAAAATTATCATCACCGCCGGTGCTCCCGAAATTCCCGAAAAACTTATCGAACAATTAAAACCCGGCGGCATTATGATTGCTCCCATTGGCGACAGTAAAACCCAAAAAATGCTGAAAATAAGCAAAAACGAAAACAATCAAACATCAATTGAAGAATGCGGAAATTTTATCTTTGTTCCCATGCTCTCAGGTAAAAAGTAATCTGTTACCAACAAGCCTAAAAAAACGACACGGCAGACAATTTGATACACAAAGACAGAAAAAAAACGATATAATGAACAGCCCACGCACAAAACAGCACATTTGCAAACCGCACAAGCCGACACACGACCGAAGTTCGTAAAAGCGTTGCAATGAGCTTGTCGAATTGAGCTGTTTTCTTGTCGATGCACCCACCGATAATTGTATCTTT
>DYMH01000153.1 GCA_020721645.1 Draconibacterium orientale | reverse complement strand
AAACCTACAAACCCATGAGAAAAAACAAGTTATTTTTTGTTTTGTTGATATTTCTCAACACAAACCTCTTTGCCCAATATTCCGAAATTTACAGAGAAGATTTTAATAATAACTACGACATGAGTTGGTCGATAAGTTCGGAAGGCGATTATCAATCGTCGGTTTCGGGCGGAAATTATGTGATGAGACATAAACGAAATGTGGCGTGGTGCGTGTTTACAAAGGAAATTGAAGTAAGTTCTAACAGAGACTATTATATCGAAGCAAAAATTAAACAAGTTTCGGGTCCCACCGATGAAGGTTATGGTTTGATTTGGGGCGGTGGAGGTGGTTACGATAATACGTTTTATTTTGATATTGCATCGGACGGTTGGTTTCGGATTTGGGAATACAAAGACGGAGCTTATGTAGAAATCAAGAAACTCACAGAATCAGATAAAATTAAAGGACTTGGCGAATACAATACGTTGGCTGTTGAGAAACGCGGCGGCAAACAATTTTTCTATATCAACGGCAATAAAGTTCACATGTCGTTTACTCGGGCTTTTATGGGAACATATTCGGGCTTTACTTTGGGAAAAAGTATGACAGTTGCCGCCGATTATTTTTCGGTAAAAGCACCCGAACGAAAAATCAACCTCATCAGCGGAACGATTTCAAAATATAACAAAGAAAATATGGGAAGCAGCATCAATTCGGTGTATTCCGAAATTGCACCGGTAATTTCGCCCGATGGAAAAACGCTGTTTGTCGCTCGTGCCAATCATCCCGGAAATACAAAACCAAAAAGTCAATATGATATTTGGTATGCTTCGCTTCAAAAAGACGGAAAATGGGGAACAATGCAGAATATCGGAGCACCGTTAAATAACGGAGGCGATAATGTTGTAATATCTATTACTCCGGACAATAACACGATAATGGTCGAAGGACTGTATAATTCCAACGGCAGTTTCCTGAGCGACCAAGGAATTTCTGTATCGTATAGAACATCAACCGGTTGGAGTATTCCCAAGAAAATTGATATAAAAAATTATTACAATCGCGATATTTACGAAAGTTTCTGCCCAACTAACGACCGAACGGTTATCGTGATGTCGGTTGAACGTGATGATGCAGTAGGCAATAAAGACATGTATGTGAGCTTTTTGCAGGACGATGGTAGCTATTCCGAACCGCTGAATATGGGAAATGTTCTAAACAGTTACAGCGACGAAGGAACTCCGTTTATTGCTCCTGATGGTGTTACTCTCTATTATTATTCAAACACCGAACCGGGCTATGGCGACGCTGATATTTTTGTAACAAAACGCCTCGACGATACGTGGACTAAATGGAGTACACCCAAAAATTTAGGAACAAAAATTAATTCGGCAAAATGGGACGTTTATTACACAGTTTCAGCCAAAGGCGATTATGCCTATTTGGTTTCTTCGAATAATTCGTTGGGAAATGAGGATATTTTTACCATCAAACTCACCGATGAAGAAAAGCCGAATCCGGTTGTTATGCTTTCGGGGCGTGTGCTGGACAAAAAAACCAACAAACCGATTGGAACATCGGTACTTTACGAAAACTCGAAAACCGGAAAAATAGTGGGTTATGCACACTCGAATCCCACAACGGGCGAATATCAATTGGCTTTGCCCTACGGCATTGCATACAGCATTCATGCCACAAAGAAAAATTATTTCCCTACCGACGAAGAACTCGATTTGAGCACTGTGGATAAATACAAAGAAATGAAACAAGATTTGTGGATGACGCCGGTTGAAATCGGTGCGGTTATCAACCTGAAATCAGTACATTTCTTTTCCACCAAAGATATTTTAACGCCCGAATCGTACCCGGAACTCAATCGTTTGGCGGCTTTGATGAAAGAAAATCAGTCGATGACCATCGAAATTCACGGACACACCGAAAGCACGAAAGGCTACGAAAAACAATTGATGGTTTTGTCGCAAAAACGTGTTGATGCCGTTACAAAGTTTCTGAATGATAAGGGAATAAGTTCCGAAAGGGTTGTTGGAAAACCATTCGGAGGCACAAAACCTGTTGCCGATAACAGCACAGAGGAAGGCAAAAAA
Source organism: Draconibacterium orientale (assembly GCA_020721645.1). Lineage (GTDB taxonomy): Bacteria > Bacteroidota > Bacteroidia > Bacteroidales > JAADGE01 > DYMH01. The sequence continues at coordinate 5,810 of DYMH01000153.1, read as the reverse complement.
TTAAATCGCCGCGTGGAATTTAAAATTGTGAAACTCGACAAATATTAATTCAATTTTTTCTTAATTTTATTCAAGCGATATTGTTTCAATATTTTTGAATAACTTTTTAAACTTTCGTATAATTTTTGCACATCAGCTTGTTTGGCATCAGGAAATAATTCGTTGATTTGCTCTATTGCTCTGTTCACGGCATTCTCAGCTTTTACAAAATCATTGACTTCAAAAGCGTCAGCCATCACTTTTAGCGATTGATTCATAATGGCAACAGCATACAGCGTTTTTTTGTCCTTATCCAAAACCGTTTGCTGATAGATTCCGGACTCGTCCCATTTCAAGAAGGATATTTCTTCCAACAAAACTTGTTTTTTCAATTTGTAATCGAAATACGAAATGCGAACGATAATCTCCTGATTTTCAATTGATTTATTTGGTTTGTTTAAATCAAATTTTATAATTGCCAATTTATTATAAGCCGGATAGATATTTTTAATTGAAATATTGAGTTGATTTCCGCTGCCTTTTTTAAAATCAAAACCATAAAGCTGACTGAATGTAAGCATATTATTGTATTCTATTTCAACTTTTACATCAGATGCCAAAGGATAAAGTATGTTCGACCATTCGTTTTCAAAACTTTTTTCGAGATTGTATGCTTCTCCCACATGCTGAAAATCGCCGCCGCCTTCGGTTGCAATCAATGTTAAAAGAGCTTGATTGTAATCCTGCCCAACACCGATTGTAGAAAAATCGACCCCTTTTTCGTGATATTCCTTCGTTTTATCAATGGTAATCTTTGGTTCAACTTCGCAATAGCCATCGCTGAGCAATATCACACGATTGATTGAATTTGAATTTTTGTTTTTCAAAATTTGTTCGCTGCCCAAAATCAGTGCTTTGTAAATATTTGTCATTCCGCCGGCTTCGGTGTTTTGAATCGTTTCGTTCATTTCAGCCCGATTCGATGCCATAGTTCCTGCTCCGACTGATAATTCGGGGTCTCCATTAAAAGTTACGAGCGAAACCACATCATCGTTACGTAAATGTTTTACAAATTCGAGTAAGGATTTTTTTAAAGCCCCAATGCGGTCATCGCCTTCCATCGAACCGCTTTTATCCATTACAAAAGCAATATTTACGGGCGGTCCGTAACTTTCCGAAACCGTATCGACTGCCCAAAACCCTATTGTGAGAACAGCTTCTTTCGATTTTTCATTGATAAGTCCGTTTCCCCATTCTGCGATGATTCCGAATGAATTTCCGTTTTTAGGATTTTGGGTTTGTTTTTTAAGCAAATAATTAAAATCGCTGATAATCAATGCTTCGGAAGTCGGTATAAATTGTTCGGGATATTGCAATTTGGGGTCGGGATTATATATCAAATTCATCGAACCTTGCCCGATTCCTTTCACGTGTGTAAGATTTATTACGTCCACATCTCTTTGAAATTCAAAGTTTAACATGTATTTTTTTTGAATCGGGAGTAAAAATTTTACCTCACCTTCATCGTTTGTTCGTGCCTGATATACCTTATCCGAGTTGATTAAATTCAGATAAACTGTTTCATTTTTCAGAAACTCGCCTGTTTGATTCCGAACACCAATCGTATATACAACGCGTGCCGAAGTGCTGCCGATATTTGCAGGTAAGGTTTGGGTAATGGTATCGTGAAGGTCTTTTTCCGAAATGTTTGTCGGTTCGTAGGTGAATCTCACACTTTGAAAACCGGGATTCTTTGAAATATCAATATAAGTGTAACTTTCAATGCCATCGATATCAATTTCATAATCATTATTGATAGGTACCAAAAAACGAGCTTTTCCAATCTTATCGGTTTTGCCGAGATATTGTTTTTTCTCTTTGATACAGGTTAATGTAAGGGGAAAATCGGGCAAACCGGCACCGTTTTTTCGTTTCACAATCACTTCTGCAACCGACATTTTGGCAGTTGGTTGCAGATTTTCTTTTGTATTGGCTTTAATAATTTCAAAGTTGATTTTACTTCGGTCGGGCATCGGACGATTTTCTCGTTCCCAATTTTTCAAATCGTATGTAACTGTGGCTGAAGACTTTGTTATTCCTCTTTCGGGAACTTCGAGCGATTCGTATTTGTACATTTTTCCCACCGAAAGCCACCATATTTTTCCGGTATCCAATTTAAAGGCAACCATTCCGCGTGAATCGCTTGTAAATTTCAACTTTTGATTTGTACTTGATTCCTGCACAATAATCGCCAATCCGGAAAGCGGACTGAGTTTGGTGTTCAACACCGTTAATTGATAATCTAAGGTACCGTTTTGGGCGTGAAGCAGCGATAAGAACAGAAAAAAGAATACAAAGAATGAAAGATTTTTTTTCATAACATATTTTTTGATAGCTTAACTAAAAAGCAAAAAATCGTTATACAAGTAACGATTTTTTTTTGAAAAAATTCATTTTACGGAGTAAAAATTTTGATTAAAGTCAAACCCCTATCAACGATTGAAAACATCGACAGGGGTTTCGCTGTATGATATTTAATATTTCATAATCAAAATTTCAAGCTGATTCCGCCCATAAAATGGATTCCGGCTTGCGGAAAATATCCGTCCACGACACCCGGTTCTTCGCCCGAAACATAACGATAAACCCACGCATTGGTTTCATATTTTTTGTTCAACAAATTATTGATTTCGAAGCGTAAACTGATTTCTTTGATAGATTTCAATTTGAAGTTGTATTCAAACATCAAATTATTTACAAGATACGGATTCAATTTTCGCTCTTCGGACGATGTATTGTCGATGTATTGTTTCCCAACATATTTTGATGTTAAAACAATTGAAAACCCTTTGTAAACATTAAAATCAAACTTATTTCCTGCAACAATATTCGGCGAAAACGACAAATCGGTTGTTCCCAAATAAGTTTCGTATTGAAGCGGTTGCGTTGCAGGGTCGTTCCAATAATCCCAATTATCGACATATTCGGTAAAATTCAGAATTTTATTTTCGCTGAAAGCCGCATTTACACTCCATTTCAGCTTATCGAACAATGCAATGCCGCCGGTTATTTCAATTCCGGCTCGATAGCTCTTCGGAACATTAACCATAACGGCATCGCCCACATCGTTGATTTCGCCTGTCATTGCCAATTGGTCCTTGTAATTCATAAAATACATTCCAACAGAAAACAGAGCTCTCGATGAATTGAATTTATATCCCGCTTCAAAATCCTGCATCGATTCCGGTTTCGGCAGATGTGCATCATCGGCATCATCGAAATTCGAGCGACTCGGCTCGCGATTGGCTACGGCAAACGAAAAATACACATTCTGATTGTCCGAAATATCATAATTTACGCCGGCTTTCGGATTGAAAAAATTGTAATGATGTGTCAAATCGATATCTTCCCGAGAATCTTCGACACCTGAAATTCCGTAATCAACGATTCTGTTCTGCAAATCGACCCAAAGGTTCAATTTTGTTGAAACAGCATACGAGAATTTTAAATAGTTGTTAATATCATCTTTCAATCCGGTGTTCCGATACCATTCGTGCCGAATTTCTGAATTTCCTGCATATCGAGTCCAAATAACTTGTCCGAAATGCCTACCGTTGTATCGATTTGCAGCTCCTCCGAAAGTTAGATTCAAATTTCCGCGTGTAAAATTCAGGGAATAAATTCCGCCGTAAAAATCGTTGTCTAAGTATTTCCTAACAATTAAATCCGTTGAAGAAATTACGGTATCCGACAACAAAATTTCAGCAATTCCGAAATCCGAAAGGTCTTTATTTCCTTTAAATTGTTCATAATAACCGAAACCTTTTGTATAGTGCAATGCGACATTGAAATTCAGATTTTTCGTTAATTCCCGAGTGTAGAACGCCTGATAATTGGTTTGAGTGTAATCATCAACTTCGTTGTTGTAAGTATAAGGATTATATGTTCTGTTTGTGCTCAAACTGTCTTTCGGAACGCCGCCCCAGGCTTGATATGTGCGTTCCTGTCCTTGAAAAACATTGACACGAAAAATATTTTTTTTATCCGCATAAGCAGCCGAAACGAAATACGATTTCAGTTTTGAGCTTGCTCTGTCAATATATCCATCGGAAGCAATTTGCGACAATCTCGCATCAACGGTGAAGTGATTGTTCAACAGTCCGGTTCCCGCTTTCACTGTGGCTTTTTGAGTGTTGAACGAACCATACGAAAAATCGGTTTGAGCGTAAGGATTTTTTTTCAAAACATTGGTTCTGAAATTGATATTTGCACCAAAAGCCGCAGCACCATTGGTAGAAGTTCCCACGCCGCGTTGAATTTGAATATCATCGGCAGACGATGAATAATCGGGCATATCAACCCACCAAACGCCGTGCGATTCAGCGTCATTGACGGGAATGCCATCCATTGTTACATTGATTCGAGTAATGTCCGAACCTCTCACTCGCAAAGTGGTGTAGCCCACTCCCGCCCCTGCATCGGAATTGGAAACTGTCGCCGGCGTAAAATCCAACAGATACGGCACATCGCGACCTATATTCGATTTGGCAATTTCTTTGGAATCTACATTCGTAAAGGCAACCGGAGTGTGGCGAGAAGCTCTCATTGCAGAAATCGTAACCTCATCGGCAAGAATATCCGATGATTTTAGGCGAAAATCAACAGCTAAATCCATGTTTTGTAACTCGACAGAAATTGTTTGCGTTTCAAAGCCCACCGAAGAAACTGAAATTTGATATACGCCTGCTTTCAATTTGTGAAATTGAAAATTCCCGTCGGAATCGGTCAGCACTCCGCTGTACGAATCGACAATTGAAACAACGGATCCGGGAATTTTGTTCCCGTTTTCGTCGTAAATTGTGCCTGAAATTTTTTGCGAAAACGCATTAAAAAATACCGGCAACAAAGCAATCAGAAAAAAAATCTTTTTCATTTTTTTGTGTTTAGATTGATAATGTACCGGAGGTAAAAACAAGGTAAGATTACGTTCTATCCCTTCGCAGCATTACCTGCGCAGGTTCAAAGGGTATAATCTCAGCCGTGTCGTTCGATTGGAATTTTCCGAACGGGCACCCCCGAATTGAGATGCAAAGGTAATGGATAATTTTTTGAATAAAAAAAAATCCGGTCAAAACGACCGGATTTTTCCTTGTGTTTCAAATATTTCGCCTAATTAATTGACTTTCAGCTTCGATTGTATTTCTTTTTTCAAGTCTTCTTTTGAACGTAAGCCGATAATTTTCGAGAAATCGCCGCCTACCGGAGCAAAAATCAAAGTGGGAATACTGCGAATGCCAAACTGTTGAGCTATTTGACCTTCCTTATCAACATCAACTTTATAAATCTGAATTTTTGATCCGTATTCTTGTTGCAATTCTTCCAAAATTGGGGAAACCATACGGCACGGACCGCACCAATCGGCATAAAAATCTACAATTACCGGAGTTTTTCCTTCAAACTTCCATTCTTTATTTTTACTGTAATCCCAAACTTTTACTTTGAACGAGGCTTCATCAAGAAACGTAATTTTCTGTGCAAATGCTGGAATCATCAGAAACAAAGTAAAAGATATTAAAATCGTTTTTTTCATGAATTTTATTTTTTAAAATGAATATTCAAAAATAACGGATTTTTTTTTCAATTAGTATGAAGGAAATTAATTATTAATGAGTCCGGGCTAAAAAGTATGTTTTATTTTAGTAAAACAAGCTATATTTTAATTATCATGGCTTTACAAATTATTATATAATTGATTTTAAACTATTATTTTCAGGACATTAAGAAACTGTTTAAAAATTTTGAATTTGTTTTTATTATGACTATGAGGCTGT
>DYMH01000031.1 GCA_020721645.1 Draconibacterium orientale | reverse complement strand
TTTCGGGATAAAAATCCCGAAAAACGTTGACTTTATGGACGGACTCTAATTATCATTTTTTGAAAATTTTTGTCTTATATTTATACCATAAAATTTTTATATTTTAACAAAAAATTGTAAAGCATTGATATTTTTGAGTATATCGCATAGCCAATACACTGATAAAACGTTTTATGTTAATTTTGCCGGAAAATATTTTATTTGAAATTCATCGAACAGAATATATTTTTTTCGACATCAACTTATTTAATAACTTTTACTTTCCCCAAAATATTGTTTTTACTGATAATGATTTCGTTTTTCCCGCTTATATCATTTTTAAAACAACAATTGAACCAAATTTTATGACACTTTATTTTCTTTCTATATTTCTAATATTAATGCTTATATTTTTGATTTTTATTCTAAAATCTCAAAATAAAAAAATAAAAAAAACATTTCACAACCAAAGTAAAGATTTATATGAATTAAAAGAACAACTCAACACCGAAAAAAAGAAGTCTAAAATCACAGAAAAATATAATGCCCAATTAAAAAAAGAGTTAGACCGATTGCAATATACGGTGAATAAAATAGATAACGCTGTTGTTATTATGGACAGTCAAGGTACTTTTGAGTTTGTAAACGAAGCATTTACTCGGCTTTACGAACTCTCAATAGATGAATTTGCCGAAAAAAAGAGGAATATTTTTACTGCCGCCCCCAACGAAAGAGTTCTCCAAACCCTCAACCGGTGCATCTCAGATAAAGTTCCGGTTTCATACGAATTTACCGATGAAACAAAATCGGGACATCGAGTTTGGGTACAAACAACACTCAGTCCGATGTTGAACAAGGACGGCGAAATTGAAAGATTGATTGCTGTTGATACCGAAATAACGGCTCGAAAACTTGCCGAAAATGAAATAAAACAACAGAACGAAGAAATTTCTGCACAACGCGATGAATTGGAAAAGAAAAATTACGAGCTGGCAAAATTTGCCGAAAATACCAATGCTGCTTTGCGATATGCTCTTACAATACAGCAGGCAACCCTGCCTCCGATAGAACTTCTGACTAAAAAATTGAATGCTTTTGTTTTCTTTCGACCCAAAGATATTGTTTCCGGCGATTTTTATTGGTTCTCATCGCCCGAAAATACGAATTTCTTTTTCCTTGCGGTTACCGACTGCACCGGACACGGAGTTCCGGGAGCTTTCATGTCTTTAATCGGAAGTCGTTTGCTGAGTGAAATTGTGGACGAAAGAAAAATTTATAAACCCAGTGAAATCCTTGAAACGCTTAACCGAAATGTTCACAATATACTTAACCAACAAAAATCGTTTAATCAAGACGGAATGGACATTTCGCTGTGCAAATTTGAGAAAATTTCGGACAATCGAACCAAGGTTACTTTTGCAGGTGCCAAACAATCAATCTTTTATTTTCGAAAAAAACATCGAATCGTTCAGAAGTTGCGTGGAGATGTGAAAACTATTGGAGGACAACACTATGACACAACATTTTTCAGCGACCGCGAACTCGTTTTTGAACCCGATGATTTGTTATATCTGATAACTGACGGAATCCTCGACCAAAATTCGCCGGAACGAAAAAAAATAGGGTCTTTGGGTTTTATCAAAATTATTGAATCAATCTCCGATTTGTCGATAGAAAATCAAGAACTCAGTCTGATTTCTATTTTCAACAATCATCGAAAAAACGAAGTACAACGCGACGATGTTACTGTTATTGGCATTCAAATGATTTAACAAAATGCGAACTCAATTCGATTTGCCGCTTCGCCCAAAAACGAATTGAAAAAATAAAATGAAGCAAATATTAAAAACACTTAAAGCATTATTAATCTGCGTTTTAATTGTAATAATAACGTATTTATCAGCAGCCATTCTTGGCAGTATTCTCATTGTAAACAGAAATTTTACGGAAACCGAAACAGGAATCCCGATTTACATCACAAGCAATGGAGTTCATACTTCGTTTATATTACCAACAGAAGCCGATAATTTCAATTGGAAAAAATTTGTCCCAATAAGCGATTTCTCTCCGCAATGCCTTCATTCAAAATATATTTGCTTTGGCTGGGGCAATAAAGAATTTTATATGAACACCCCCGAATGGAAAAACATTCGCCTGAAAACTCTTGCTCGGGCTGCAATTCCTTCCGAAACGGCTCTTTCGGTACGCTACTTAAACTATCAACCGCAAGAATCCGAAAATACACTGCGTCTTTCGATTTCAGCGAATCAATACGCCGAATTAACATCATACATTGCATCTTCATTTCAATTTGATTCCTCCGGAAATATTATTAAATCGCAAAATAAAACCATGCAGTTTGAGCAATTTTACAATGGCTTGGGACACTATTCTGCTTTTTTCACCTGCAACAATTGGACAGCCGATGGCATGAAAAAAGCGGGCATTTCGGCACCGCTTTGGTCGCCTTTCGACAAAGGCATACTTTATGTTTTAAAACGAAAATCTAATTTGTGAAATAGTACATTGCAAAAATAAACGATGCAACCACCAAGACCGAAATTGTTATTCCTATAAGTTGATATCGAATCAGGGCTTTGGAGTCCGGCGATTCGGTTTGTAAAACCTCTGATACAGCAGCTTTCGCCATTGACATCGAAACTGATTTACCCAGTTCTTCGTTCATCTGCTTTGTTGCATGTAAATCGTTTTGCAATTTTTGCAATTCTTCGATTTTTTCAGATAATTTTTGATTTAATCCGTTGTTTTCAATCGTCAAACTTGTGATTGTATGATTTTTTTCAATCAAAGACTTCAATAAACTTTCCCCATTTTGAGGATTAGCACTATTTGAAGTGGAAAAAGTGTCATTTTCAATTGGATATTTATCCATTAAAAATTCCTTATCCACCAAATATTTATTGTTTTCCTTTTGAACGTATTTTGTTCCTTCATACTTCTGACACAGCCTGTGAATGGTCGTTTGGCTCATGCCGCTCATGTCGATGGCTTCTTTTACGGTTAAAAACATGTCGATTAATTTAGGGGTTTTTGCTGGCAACGTTCGATGTTTTCAATTACAAACGCTGTTCTTATGCAAATTAAAGAATTTTTTCGTAAAATGTAAAAGATTTTCTTATAATTTTTTACAATATCTTTAATTTCACTTATTTTTATTTAAAATAGGATACGGAAAGAAAATTATTTTATACTTTCACTCCAAATTTAAACTCAATAATGATGTTACAAATTATCATATCTCCCGCCAAAACACTGAATTTCGACAAAAATATCAGTTTCAAAAATTTTTCAACACCTGTTTTTCTAAAAAAATCGAACATATTGGTCGAAATAATGAAAAAATATTCGGCTTCCGAATTATCCGATTTAATGAAAATCAGCCCGAAATTAGCAGATTTAAATTTTGAACGTTTTTTGTTATGGAAAATCAATCACACAATCGAAAATTCCAAACAAGCTGTAAATGCCTACAACGGCGATGTTTATGATGGCTTGAATACGAAAACTTTTTCGGAATCGGATTTTGATTTTGCACAAAATCATCTGCGAATTTTATCAGGCTTATACGGTGTATTAAAACCTTTGGATTTAATTATGCCTTATCGTTTGGAAATGGGCACCGCCATTGCCGGAAAACACGGTAAAAACCTTTATGATTTCTGGGGAAATTGCATCACCGAAGAATTAAATGCAGGCATGAAAAATAATGCTGTTTTAGTGAATTTGGCTTCAAACGAATATTTTAAGGCAATAAACTCTAAAATATTGAATACAAAAATTTTAACACCTATTTTTAAAGAAGATAAAGAAGGTAATTTTCAAATTGTCAGCTTTTTTGCAAAAAAGGCACGTGGTTTAATGAGTCGATTTATCATACAAAACAGAATTGAAAAAACGGAAGATTTGAAAGCATTCAATTTGGCAGGATACGCTTTTAATTCGCGTTTATCAACGGCAAATGAATTTGTTTTTACTCGTTAATTTTGGGAGATAAAAAAAGCCTGAATAACAGGCTTTTTTTAAAAATATTTTATGCTTATCCCGGATAATACCTAAAATGTTATTTTGAAACATTTTTTTTATTTTTGAGACGACCGCAAGTCGTCTCTACTCATCATGCAGAAAGTTTTGCACGTAGAGACGTGTTGCACACGTCTCAAAAAATAATTTCTTTTTTCACTGTTTTACAATAAGATACAAATTTTACAAACTATATAGGTAATAATCGGGATAAGCATTAAATATTTTATTAAAGTAAAATAATGTCGGGAAAATTATCCGTTTACTTTTTTATAATCTGCCAAAAATTTTTCCAACCCACTGTCAGTCAGCGGGTGATTGAGCAAGCCGAGAATTGCATCGAGCGGGGCGGTAATCACATCGGCACCGGCTTCGGCACATTGCAAAATGTGTTGTGTGTGTCGTACCGAAGCTGCCAATACTTCGGTTTGATAACCATAGTAATTGTACATTTCAACAATTTTATAAATCAGCTCAACACCGTCAGAAGAAATATCGTCCAAACGACCAATGAAGGGCGAAACATAGGTTGCACCTGCTTTTGCGGCAAGCAGTGCTTGTCCGGCAGAAAACACCAAGGTGCAGTTGGTTCTGATGCCTTTGTCCGAAAAATATTTTATGGCTTTGATTCCGTTTTTTGTAATTGGAACTTTCACAACAATTTGCGGGTGAAGAGCGGATAAAATCTCGCCTTCTGTAATCATTCCTTCATAATCGAGGGCAATTACTTCGGCACTGACATCGCCGTCCACTATTTCGCAAATTGCTTTGTAATGATTCAGGATATTTTGTTGTCCTTTAACTCCTTCTTTTGCCATGAGCGAAGGATTTGTTGTAACTCCGTCGAGAACTCCCAAATCTTGGGCTTCTTTAATTTGTGACAGATTTGCGGTATCAATAAAAAATTTCATAAAAAAAAATTAGGGATTAGAAATTGGCTGTCAGTATGTTTGTCGGCAGATTTTCAAAGATACCTGCTCGTTTTTCATTACCAACTATATCACAAAAAAAGTGGGTAAGCTACTTATATCGCACCGCTACAACCACTTACCCTTGCTTCCGTCAAGACCTGGGGGATTCAGCGGGAGCTGATCGTATAAGACTTACCCGGCACAAAAGTATAAAGATTTTTCGGTCTGCAAAAAAAAACACCGAATATTTTCGGTGTTTTTTTTTTAATATTTTTAGCTATTTTTTGCTGCTAAAATAGCGTCCAATTTTTCTTTCGGAATTTTATTTAATGAACGAACATCATCGCCGAATAGTTCTTTGGCTTTTTCGTTATAGGCTAATGCAGCTTCTTCCGGAGTAGCAAATCGTCCCAATGCAATTTTATAGTTATTGTTGTAGATAATTGCTCGGAATCGTTTGCCGTCTTTTGTAACACCGCGATAGCCTGTTTTACTGTTGATATTTTTTGTGTTTCGAACTAATCGACTGCGGCTCACCCAACCCAAATTTTCGAGTCGGCAATCTTTTGTTTTTCCATTTTTAAACAAAACGAACATTCTGTCTTCCGAAACGGGTTTTTCGATAAATGTTTCGGCAATCAATTTATGGATATAAATTGTTTGCACTTTGTAAGATTTATCCGGTTGTGGCCAATGTTTTTGATAAAACGCATATCCTAAGGAATGTTCTCGCAGATTTTCCAAAAATTTAATTCGGAGTAATTCGGGATCGCTGTTTAAAAATTCCCAAACTTTTTCGTCAACCAAGACAGTTTCTTTTGAATTTTTCAGATTTAATTTGTAAATCATAATTTTTAATTTTAAGGCGGTTTTTAATTAAATAATTTCTTTGGTCGTTTTCGACTAAACAAAATTATAACAAAAAATATATATATCCAAATGAGTTCTAAAATATTTTTCAATTAAAAATATTTATTTTTATTATTTTTAATTTAATTTTCATATTTATCTGTATTTGTATTTGTTACACTTCTAAAAATTCTATTAAATTCAAATTAAATTTATCTTTCTTAATTTCTTATATGACAAATTAATGACACCATAACAAGTGTTATAAATGGTTGTTACAATTAATTTTATTATTTTAAATTCATTTGTTTCAATATAACGGTGTTTTGGAAAATTTAGGGATCATTTCCAAATTGATTTTGAAAAGATTCTGTTGATTTTTAATGATGCTTCGGAAAGACTCGTTTCTTCTAATATTTAATTGCTTTTGTACTTTATAGTATGATTTTTTACGATTTCTTCTACGGATTCATTAAAAAAGATTTGAACAGATTATTAATATTTCGCAATATAACAAGTTTTTACAAACACGTTTTTTTCAACGCACCATTTAGATGCGAATCAAGATGCAGCTGTGGCGAAATCAATATTAAAAAAAAAGACAAAGCGTAAATGCTTTGTCTTTATTATTATACTAATTATTATTAAACTTTGTCTAAGCCGTGTTTTAAATCATCAATTATGTCGTTTACGTCTTCAATACCAACGGCATAACGAATCAAATCGTCGCTTATTCCTGCTTTTTCTTTGTCTTGTGCCGAAACTTTGGCATGTGTCATTGATGCCGGATGCTGAATGAGTGTTTCCACACCGCCCAAAGAAACTGCTAATAGGGCTAAATGAACGTTGTTCATCAATTTTTTGGCTCCTTCGTAGCCGGTTTTCAATCCAAAACTAATCATGGAACCATCGCCACGCATTTGCTTTTTGCCTAATTCGTATTGTGGGTGCGATTTCAAACCGGGATATTTTACCCATGCCACTTTGGGGTGATTTTCCAAATATTCAGCTACTTTCAATGCACTTTCTTGTGCCCGGTCAATTCTTATTCCCAATGTTTTAACACCGCGTAATACCATATAAGCTTGATGTGGATCCATATTGCAACCCATCAATACCATCATATTACGTATTTGTTTGTAGAGTTGTTCTTCTTTGGCGATGATTATTCCGGCAACAATATCGGCGTGCCCGTTAATGAATTTTGTCATCGAATGAAAAACGACATCTGCTCCAAAATCTAAGGGATTTTGCAGATAGGGGCTGCAAAATGTGTTATCTACAACCAACAAGCAACCATGTTGATGAGCAATTTCGGCAACTGCTCTCAAATCGGTCATATCCATTGTTGGATTTGCGGGAGTTTCAATATAAACCACTTTTGTGTTGGGGCGAATGGCTTCTTTCACATTTGCGGCATCGGTTGTGTTGATGTAGGTTGATTCGATTCCGAAACGGACAAATTGTTTTTCCATCACACCGCGAGCCGGTCCGTAAATTGCATCGGTACTGACGATATGGTCGCCTTGACTGAGCAATGATAAATACACCGTAGTGGCAGCAGCCATTCCGGAACTTACGGCAACGGCTCCGAAACCATTTTCGAGAGCAGCTATTTGTCGTTCAAGTGCATCGATGGTTGGATTTGCAATGCGTGTGTACATGTAACCGTTGCTTTCGCCTGCAAAGCATTTTGCTCCGTCTTCTGCACTTTCAAAAGAAAATGTTGATGTTTGATAAATTGGTACGGTTGCCGAACCGAATTGGTCGTGTATTTCGCCGGCATGGATTAATTTTGTGTTGAATCCTGATTTTTCTGTGTTCATTTTTTTTGTTTAATATAATACTCCGGATTTGATAATATTCTTGTTATTATTCAAAATTTGTACATATTCTTATTTTTTATTAGCTGCATCCGCCTTTTACCTTTTTAATTTCTTTTTTTGCAGGTTGCATTTGGTTTTTCAGTTTATTTTCTAAGTCTAATATTCTTCGTGCTGTTTCGTTCCGAAATTCAACAAGCTGCTGTTCTTCTTTTGTAGCAGAAACGGGTGCTACATGAGTATCTAAATTCTGTTTTTTAAATTCTGAGATATTTTCATGCAGAATATATGTTTCAGCATCGCCGATATTTGTAGCAATAACATACGCTTTTCGGGCAATATCGATAGAATCGGAATAGAAAATATTTGTTTTATATTTTTGCTTGAAATAATTTTTCCACTCGCGGTTTTGCAGACTGTCGTATGGGATATTGATTGAGAGCGGTAAGTGATATTCTTTATATTTTTCGGGACTTCTAAGGTCTATCAAATTGATTTGATAATAATTATTCGCAAGATCAATCGCCAATTTATCGGCTGTCATTTCTTTTGCTGATTTTTGATTCTCAACCATATTTGCCTTATTGATTATATGTTGCTCAAAACTTGGGGTTAATACAACGATGATAATTATAATAAAAGGTATGGCAGCAAAAATACTGTATCTTATCTTTTTTTCTTTTGGATAGACAGATTGATCATTGCGAACTTTGTTTTGAATTTTTTGGGTAAAAAAGAACGCTAAAATTGCCAATGCTGTGAGCAGAGTTGCAAATAATTCTTGGGACATCCCTAAATATTTATCCATTCTCAGATTGCCCATATTATCGGCAAAATACGTTTTTTCAAACGACGGATAAAATTCCATAAAAATTAAGATGCCTATCAATGAACCAATGATGAACCAAAAAGCGTCAATTTTTCCGGTAGCCACGGCACAAATGCTGGTTCCGGGGCAAAAACCTCCAATTATGAAACCGGCTCCCATAATTCCGCCGCCTATTAATGCCGATCGAAGAAAGGTAGGATTAACATAAATCAGGTCTAAATCTAAAATTCCGAAATGCCCCAATATAACAACGCCTATCATGGCGACAATGCCGCCTGTAAAAAAAACTTTTAATACGGTAAAATCATAGCCGTAAAATAGTCCTACTAATTTTTTTGTGGTTGAAAATCCTGCTTGTTCTAAAACAAATCCAAAGGCAATTCCAATCACTAATGCAACAACAAAACTAAATTCGTTGCTGAGAATATCCGGTACTAATGGTCCCATATTAATTTTGTTTATTTATCCAAAGTTTTCTAAAAAAATAAGCCAACATATATGCCGAGCCGAAAATTGCCAGCATTGTAATAATTCCTCCGAACGACATCACAGCCATTCCGCTGAGTGCAGAACCGCTTGTGCAACCCCTTCCGAATTGAGAGCCTAATCCGAATAATAAACCACCTATTATTGCGGCAATAATGCGTGTTTTATTTCCAACGCCCGGTCCTTTTTCGAGTTTCAAACCGACTCTGTCAGAAATTACACCGGAGATGAAAGCTCCGATAAAAACACCGATTATTTCGAATAACAACCAATTTTTAAGAGGATTTCCATGATGTTCGGCTTCTCCTTGCTGATAATATTTGGTGGTTGAATAATGTTCGGGTGTTACGTTTTTTACGAGGGAGGTAACCACACTTTTTGTTCCTCCGCTGGCTCCGAGTCCGCGACCGGTAACATATATTGTGGTCAATAAAACGAGTCCGAGTAAAAAACCCGCAAAGTATGGGTTCATGAATGGTTTCGCCTGCATAATTTTATATTTTAATTTTAAATTTTATTTGATTCAGTTTCCTCACTTGCCTTTTCAACATGTTCTTCGGTTTCAACATCTTCGTAACCGGTAAACATTGCTTTTATGTTCGAGGTATAAGTGTGCCCTGTGGTTGTCATATACACATGTACGATAAGAAATCCAATAAGTAAAAATGCTCCGAAAGTATGCCAAACCGCAATATTTTCGAGTTTTATCCCACTGCTGACAACAATGCCGTTTGCATCGATGGTTTTATCGAACATGTAAAGCAATCCGGAAATCACAACAACGGGGACCATAAATAATTTGAACCCAAGATATATTAATCTTTGAAGTGGATTTAATTTTTGAAGTGCATTTTTTTCGGTAGGGTGTTTTTCGCCCTTAAACATGCCAAATAAATAATATTTTATTTGTTCCACTAATTTTTTTTGAGTGGGAATGTATTGCTTCCATTCATCGAATGCTAAATGCCAAAATATGGCAAATGCGATAAGAATAATAAGAGCAATTGCAGCAAAATTATGAAATTGAACAGCTTTTTGAAATCCGAAAATATGAATGGAATCATGAATTTCAAAACCTGTAATGGCTAAAAAAATAATTAGTGCGGCTTGCGTCCAATGCCAGAAACGTTCAAATCTTTTGTAGATATAAATTCTATTCGTTGTCATCATCGTTGATTTTATAATTAATAATTTTGGTTTCTACTTGTTTATTTCGATAAGCGGTAAATATTCGCATCGAATTGTGAATTACAACTCCAATAATTGAAAGAATAATTAACCACTTTCCAAAGAAATCCAAAAGGGTATTTCTGTCGCGTCCGGGCAGATAAAACCCGCCCAATTTTGCTAATCTGCCATTATCACGGGTATGACATTCGGCACAGCTTACCGATTTTTCTTTTGGTGAAACCATGTGGTTAATGGGCCAATACATCTCGGTATTGACAAATCCGTATGATCCGCTGAAAGGCAACCCAATATGTTTCATACCGGCAGTTGCAGCATCATTCCAATTGAAATCTTGCCAATATGCACTGTCTCCTTTCTCGGGATCGAATAATTTGGGAATAATCAAATAATTATACTCTTTGTCATAAATTTGATCGCCTGTACTTATTTTTACGGGTATAATTTTTGAATATTTATCGTTATACGAGCCATTGAGTGTGTTTAATTGAATCGGAGTAGAGGTGATTTTGTCTCCGATGATGTAGTGTCCTGCATTTCCGTTGAACCAAACATAATCAGGTTTTATATTACGTTTCCAGATAAAAGATCCTTTAATCGACATATAATCATGGTTGCCAAGAGAATCTTCAGTTTCGTATGGTTTCCCATCTTTTAATTTACCTGCATCAGACCATTTCCAATCCATTTTGGTGGAATTTACTTTGGCATATTCGGGTATATGGCATGTTTGACAAGCAATTCGTGCCGTATGTGTATTTAAAATTTTATCTAAATGCGGAGTTGAGGTATGACAATCTTCGCAATATGCACGGTTTTGGTCATCTGATGAAACGGAGTATAAACGTCCTTTCAT
Source organism: Draconibacterium orientale (assembly GCA_020721645.1). Classification (GTDB taxonomy): domain Bacteria; phylum Bacteroidota; class Bacteroidia; order Bacteroidales; family JAADGE01; genus DYMH01. Next base: position 21,095 of record DYMH01000031.1, on the reverse strand, counting down.
TTGGTGATTGGTTGCGGTATGGCAAGCTACACATTCCATATTCAGTCCGTCGGAAGCCATGTGAACATCGACATCACGACTGCAATTAAACTGTGCTTCTTCTAAGTCGCCGTGTTTTACATTGTTACCTCCGCCGCTGTAAAAATGACACGAACCGCAATTACTTTTTATAGGCAAACCAACACTTTGTGCAACTTTTGCCAAATTTACATTTCTGTCCGGATTTCCTGCCATTGAAGAGCCTTTTTGGTAGGTTTCGCTATTGTCATGACATACCATACAATCGACATTGCTCGAATCTCTATAATTATAGGTGTCGTTATTTTTCATTCCATAACCAATGTGGCATTTGGCACAAGCTTGCTCGTTGTCTTTGGAACTAAGACAATAGTTGTTGATGATATTCTTTTTTCCCAAAAATTCAACGCCGCGTCCTTCGATATATCCGGCACGCTCCCAATTCCAATGCGACGAGGTCATCACTTCTTTTGCAGATTCGTTGTGACACGAAATACACGCCAAAGTTACTTCCTGCGGAGTTTTAAAAACTTTTTGAAGTGCCGGAAGTTTCGAATGATCGACAGATGCAATGGGTTTTACTGCATAAGTTTGTTTTAATTTTTCCAATTTTATATCAACAACATCATCTTGTTTAAAAACATAAATGCCAATTAAAATCAGTAAATTAAATCCAATGATAAGAAGAATTGCTTTTTTCATATTTTGTTAATTAATTATTCTTTAATTCTTTTTAGAAATTAATAATGTGAATAAAAGTTATTTAATTTTTAGCAATCATGGGTTTGTGTTACTTTTTGTATAAAAAACTTTAAATTTAGCACAATAATCAGTATTTTTATACTTATATTGAAAAAGACAGATATAATTCTTTTGTGTGATGAAAATTAATTCTCAATATCACAAAAAAATCTCTAATTGCTATTGATTTTTCCGCCAAGTAAAAATTACAATGCAAAAATACATAATTACCAATACATACATATATATATTCAAACACATTTTCAGATGTTTAAAAACATAGCATTAAAACATGTTTTTCAAATATCTGATTATATGTTATTTAATTATTTTATACACCGATATCAGTAGAAATATCAAGTTTTTTTTAAAATGTTTTTTAACACATCAAATTGGTTTTCCAAATTGTTGGTTAAAAATGATTCAATATTTTTGGTCAAATTTTTTATGGAGGCTATTAAGTAATGGTTAATTATTAATGGTTAATGAAGTAATAATTTGATTTTGATAAGAATACGGACTTTATAATATACAAATAAATCTGTCCGATTACTTATCCAATTTTCGGTGGTTACCGTATCAAAAAAAAGAACCGGTAAAAAAATTTACCGATTCTTTCAAAAGCACTTATGATGAAAATTGTATCAATCCTAATAAATGTGAGATTCAGATTTCATTTCTTCGATGTCGATTTTTTTGCTGTCCATTGCCCTCCATGCAAACCAAATATAAGCAATAACAAAAGGTACAAGAAGTGAAACATAACTCATTGCTGTTAAAGTATATTGGCTTGATGAGCTGTTTTCTATTGTCAATGAGCTTTGTAAATCGAAAGTTGAAGGATAATAGGCAGTATTATTAAAACCTGCAAAAAGGAAAAGCGAAAAGACAGTCAGCACTGTTCCGATACCACTAAGCCATATGCCTTTGGTGTTGCATTTTTCAAAGCAAGTTATTGGACGAATAATACCAATTAGTACCATAAGCACGCCGATGACAAATAATACGGCAACAACGGGCATTTGTATCAAATTATGAAAATATTTGAAGGGTTCGACAAAGATTTCTTTCGTTTCGGGATTTACGGCGAAACCTGATGAAAGCATCAACCAAATTGCGAAGGTTAAGAAGAAAACAACAAACGGAATAGCATTGTAAATCAGTTGTTTTTTTGCTCGTTCAATGATTTCGATGTTGCGAACACGATTCATAAAATATAAGATGGCTAACACGCGAGATAAGAAGAATACCGTGAGTCCCAAAGATAAATTCAGTGGATTCAAAGCGGCTTCCAGCCCGTATGCAAGTCCTTTCCATTCGGAAATTATTGGCATTTTATCGCCGGTGAGTAATGTGAGATTCATTTTATCGACCGAAAATGCAGAGCCTGTGAAAAAAGTTGCAACTGCTGTTCCAATCAGTACTGTTCCTAACAATCCGTTTACAAAAAGCATAATTTCGAAGGTTCTTTGTCCTAAAAAATTATTTGGTTTGCTACGATATTCGTAGGCAACAGCTTGTACGACAAAAGCTATCAATATTAACATCCAAACCCAATAAGCTCCGCCGAAGCTTGTGGAATAGAATAAAGGAAATGATGCGAAAAATGCACCTCCGAATGTTACCAAAGTTGTGAATGTAAATTCCCATTTTCTGCCTAAAAGATTGACTAAAACAGTACGTTCGTCTTCGGTTTTTCCGAGTGTGTATATCAATGTTTGTCCGCCTTGTACGAACATCAGAAACACAAGAATTGCACCCAAAAGTGATACGATAATCCACCAATATTGTTGCAAGAAGAGATATGAAAAAGTTTCAAACATGATGTTTAATTTTTAGGTTAATTAATTTGTGAATTTTGAGTAACTTCTGCTGCATTTTCAGGTCCTTTTCTAATTTGGGTGAGCATAATTTTTATTTCTGCAATAAGCAAACCTGTAAAAATTACAAAAAAGAGCCAAAATGTTATTTGCACCGAAGCGGGTGTAACTTGCGAAACCGAAGCAATTGTGGGCAAAATATCTTGTATCAGCCATGGTTGGCGACCAACTTCGGCAACAACCCAACCCAATTCGGCAGCAATATATGCCAAAGGTATTGTCCAGAGGGCAGTATAGAGTAAGAAGCGTTTGTTTTGCAGTTTATCTTTCAACGCAAAAAATAAAATGATTGCAAAGAATAAAATAAAATAAAATCCCAAGCCAACCATAATGCGGAATGAATAAAAATTTACGGGAACATTGGGCACGAGTTCGGTCAGGTCTCTGTCGGCATAATATCCGTAGCCAAAATGCGGATAATTTTCTTCAAATCGTATGAGGGCTGCTTTGGCAAGGCTGTCGTTACCCGATTTTTTGGCGGTTTTATATTCTCCGAGCGATGTAATGGCGATTTTGCCTTTTTCGCAGCGTTCTTTGTACGAAAGGATATTGTGTTCGGGGTTTCCGTTAAGCAAATCGTAGATGCCGGGTACAAAAGCATCGGTATTGTTGAATGCTAAAAAGGACAGCATTCCGGGTATTTGAATTTTGAACACAAAATCGTGTTTGGCAGGCTCGTTGCTTTGTTGCAACATGCCGATTGCTGTAAGCGGAGCGTTTGCCTCTCCGTGATAGAGATTTTCGATGGCGGCAAATTTCATGGGTTGGTGTTTTGCTACCATTTTTGCCGAATTATCGCCTGTTATGGCAATGAGAACAGCAGAAATTAGTCCGAATATCGTTGCAAGACGAATGCTCTTTTTTGCAAACACGTGTTCTCTGTTTTTCAATAAAAACCAAGCACTTATTCCAATTACGAAAATGGAAGCCAAAACGTAACCCGACAAAATGGTGTGTGTGAATTTATCGATGGCTACGGGCGAAAAAAGGACTTCCCAGAAATTGACCATTTCGTTGCGTGCAGTATCGGGATTGAATTTCATGCCTACCGGATTTTGCATCCACGCATTGGCCACCAATATCCAGAGTGCCGAAAGATTGGAACCGATTGCCACAAGCCATGTTGATGCTAAATGGAATTTTTTACCTACTTTGTTCCAACCAAAAAACATAATGGCAATAAAAGTACTTTCCATAAAGAAAGCCATAATTCCTTCTATAGCTAAGGGTGCACCAAAAATATCACCCACAAACCATGAATAATTTGACCAATTGGTTCCAAATTCAAATTCGAGGATAATGCCTGTTGCCACACCAATAGCAAAATTGATTCCGAACAATGTCATCCAGAATTTAGTAATGCGTTTCCACTCCGGATTGCCTGTGCGCACATACTTCGTTTCCATGAACGCCACAATAAATGAAAGGCCCAAAGTCAGTGGCACAAAAAGCCAATGATACATTGCAGTGAGGGCAAACTGGGCTCGAGACCAATCCACGAGCGAAAAATCAATGTGTTCCATAATTTAATTTATTTAGTTAATTGATCAATAACGTAATTACTTCTCTCTTTTTCTGTCTTAAAATTGGTTTTTAAAAAATTAGGAAAAAAGAATATTTTAAGTACTAAAAACATAATTATTAATTTAATAATAATTACTGCCCAGAGTTTTTTCCCTACGGTCATGTTTTTAAATCCTTGATAATAAAACTGATATATCTTTTTGAATATCATCTTGCACTAAAAAATATTTTTTAATCTTAATATACATTTTTTTCTTAAAAAAAAATCTCTATACTGTCGGATATTGTTGTTTAAATTGATTATAAGATAAATTTATAAAGTTAAATCGGCTACAATTTTCACTTCGATTTCTTCTTTTTTATTCCAACTAACGTAAAATTTAGTTGCTGATTTTTAATTATTTGCAAATCTCAAATTTTATCACGTTAGCAAAAATATTCAACAGAAATTTTCCGTAGGGTAATTGAATTTAACGTTCAAATTTTGCCTTAAAATAAACCCTCAAACACTCTTTTTTTGTTTTGTGGTAAATATTTTTTTTATTTCAAATAAAATCTTTTGAAATATTATCTTGAATTTTCATTCAGACAGTAAAGTTAAAAAAAAAATAAGATGCACAAAAATTATTTTTCTCGGAGAAGTATTAATAATCCGGAACTCGATTTTACAGCTTAAAAAACACTTTTACTATATTACAAATGTAATAATATACATATCAATAATTTAATCTATAACGATTTTCCCAATTCAACCGTTTTACAAATAATATTACATTGCAAATTTTGAATTATATTAAAAAAAAATCACTTAATTGTGAAAAAATAAGGCTAAAATATATCAATTTAATTTCTTTTTTTTGATGCTAAGAAAAAAATTATCACTTTTTTTAAAAAATAAAATCGTTTTAAAGTAAAAAATTAAATTTGTCGAATATTTTTTTTAGGTTCATCAACAATTTTTGCTCATTGGTCAAAAAAAATAGAATTAATTTTTGTCAAGCTCTTTCAATATTTCTACGAAATTTCGTCCATTCTAAAAATAAATTTTACTACCTTATGTTTTTTTTGATTTAATAACATCAAAAACGAGATGATTGACAACTTTTTATTTAATATCTTTGTCTTGATTTTAAAATGTATCCCTATGAAAAAAATTACCAAGAATTATATTATACAGAGCATCATTGCTCTGTTTTATTTTGTTTCATTAAGTTCAGCTTCCCAAGCTGCCTCAATATCCTCAACAGTGGGAGGCGGACTTTGGAATGCCGCGACAACCTGGACGGGCGGTATAGTTCCCGGTGCAGCAGATGATGTAACAATAGTTGCCGGAGCAACTGTTACTTTAAATCAAGATGCAACGATTTTAAGTTTAACAGTAAACGGAAATTTTGTAATCGGTAACGATGCAACATCACGAAACCTAATCGTTACAGGATTTACATCTGTTGCAGCCGGAGGGAATTTTACCGTTGGTTCGTTTGACATTACCCACATTGTAACATTTCAAGGCAACCTGACAAACAACGGAATACTTGATTTTTACAATACTTCGAGCCAAACTGCGGACATTGTTTTCAAAGGACCAATAACTGCCGGAGGAGCAAATACGCCGCAATTTGCAAAAGTAACTTTCAACACAGGAACAGTAACAGCCGGCGTGGCATTTGATATTCAAGGTGCTGTTGTTATTGATAACGGAGCTACTTTTGCCGATGGAGGTTTAACGCACACCGTTGCCGGAAACTGGACAGAAAACGGAACCGGGCAAATGACCGGAAACGGAACGATTATCATGAATGCTCCACTAATACAGTCTATTACAGAAATTGCAACATTTCATAATTTAACATTCAACGGTGCAGGAATTGGTATTATTGGAGCTGCAACCACAGTTACTAACGATTTTAATATTCTGAATAATACGGAGGTAAAATCATCTCAATACAATATTTTTCAAGGAAATTTTACAACAGCTGACGGAAGTACCTACGAAGCAACAGCCGGACAGGTATTATTCAATTCGGCAACCGAAACACAAACAATTACGATAGGAACTACCGCAGGAACTTCAAATGTTGAATTTTACGAAGTTTATTTTGATAACGGAGGTGTCGGATTTCCTAAAACAATTTCAGGAAACATGATTGCCAAAGGGCTGACCTACATATATAACGACGCAGTCCTGAATGACGGCGGAAATAATCACACCCTCAACGGTTTTCGTATTGACGGAACCTGTAATTTGAGCGGAACAATCACTTCAACCGGCGGAACATTTTACGATGACGGCGGAGACGGCGATTTCACCGTAGGAACTGCAAATATTATTGCTCAATACCTTCATGTAGGCTCAAATGATATTATGCGTGTAAACGGTAATGTTACCGTGGGTTTAGAAGATAACACCGATTATAATTACCTTGTAATCAACAATGGTTCTCAACTCATCGGGCAAGCCGGAAAAACATTGCTCGTCAAAGGCAGCAAATATTTATACATCAGAGGGGCAAATAATTTCCCTACCGGATTTGGTACAATCACCTTCGACCCAAACTCTTTTGCACGTTATGATACGGATATTGCTCAAACAATTAATTCATCGGTAACGTACTGGCATTTATATTTGAATTACAACACAAAAACAGCAAGCAATAATTTGGATATTAACGGTAATTTGTATTTATACAGTAATGTAAATTTTCAAATGGGAGCATACAGCCACACCATCGCCGGTTCTATTGTAAATACCGATGATCTTGGCGGGAACGGTTCTTTAACTTCAACCGGTTCGGTTACACTTGATGCCCCTGATGCTGATCAACACATTTATAACGGAGGTTCAGGAACATATACATTTAATAACCTCACAATTACAAATACAGCACCCACAACGGTACATTACAAGCGTTTTTATGATAACATCATAGTAAACGGTAACTTCTCTGCAACAAATTCAGGAGGTGATAATGCAAACCGGCTTTATATTGATATGTATGAAAATAAAATTACAGGCGGCAGCAACTTCAACCTTGGTGCTTATGTATGGTTGCTCACAAGCGGTACAAATACCTTTCAAACGTCAATTGCCGGTTTTTCGGGGAAAACATTTGATGTGAACAGTACAGTTCGTTTCAACAGAACTGTTAACGGCTCAAATCAAAACATTCCCGGCGGTTTCACTTACGGAAATGTTGAACTCTACGGTGATAACACTAAAAATCCACAATCAAATCTCGACATAAATGGTGACATGGCTGCCGTTGGTTATACGCCGGTTCTTACTTACTTATCTGGTCAAATAAATGTTGCGGGCGACTGGAAAATGAGCCTTGCAACCACTAACCTAACCGGAACCAATAATGTAATATTCGACGGAACAACACAAGATATCAGTCAATCGCATTTCTCTAATGTCTCTTTTTCAGGCTCAGGAACAAAGACCATTTCCGGAACTCTGGATATTTTAAAAAACTTGGTTATCCAAGCCGGCGTATCTGTTGAAACCGAACAATACATTTACATCGAAGGAAATTGGACAGAGCAAACAACCGGTCAATTTCATCAAACCGGCGGAATAACAACTTTCGACGGAACAACAGCAAATCAAACCGTTGCTGCCAATGCAAACAGTTACTTTTACAATTTATACATCGACAAACCGGGTGCAAATAAATTAGTTACAATCAATACAAACATCGACATCAACGGAACATTCAATTTTGTTGAAGACCATGCGGCTTTCGATATGAACGGACGCGATTTTCGTGTTGCCCGCGACTTCTATTTTCGCGAAGGTTGCACATTTATCCACCACAACGGTAAAGCATACTTCGATGGTATCGATGCCGCTCAACTTATCAGAAACTACCATACAAATACAATCGTTTTTGCTGATGTTGAATTTTCAGGAACTGCCGTTAAACGATTATACGACAACTCATTCCGTTTTCAAGGAAATGTTACGATAAATAACACAACTCTCGATGGACAATATTGGGATCATTTTGTTGAAGGAAATTGGATTAATACCGGAATCTTTCGACATAATAACACCATATATTTCGACGGAACAAGCCCTCAATCCATCTCTCAATCGAGCTTTCATTCGATTCGACTTCAAAAACCAAATACAAAAACATTAACAGGCGATATTAATTTAACCGGAGACCTGTGGATTGAAGATGCAACGCTTGACGTAGGTGCTTTGAGTTACAGCATTACCTTAGATGACTACTGGCACAACGAAAGCACCGGTTCATTTATGGCTCACGAAGGAACTGTTACCGTTACAGGTGAATACAACCGAATATTTACAGGAAAAACAAACACTCAACACGGAACAGGACAAATCACCACACTGGGTGGAACAAAGGATTTTTACAATTTAACAATAAATGCCACGAATTCGGATTATTGGATGTTTATTCACGGCAATTTGACCGTAAAAAACAACTTCGAAATTGTTAAAGGTCGATTTTACCAAAGTTACGATGCCGGAACTTATGGTATTAATGACATTGAAGTCGGCGGAAATTTTATCCATCACGGTAGTCTGTACAATAACAATTACGGCGAAAAAATAACATTAAACCCCACAAGCGGAAACCATACATTCGACCCCGGAACTTCAAACACATACAGCATCTTAAATTTTGAAGGTGCCGCAGGAACTTCTTACACATTTGAAAGCAGTTTATCACTCTACAACAATCGAGCAATTACGATAACAAACGGCGATTTATACCTCAACTCGAACAAAATTACAACAAATGATGCCGGCGGAGATATTACAATGAACGGCGGCTCGTTATCTGTTAATGAAGATGCCTCTGTGAGCATGGGAAGCGGTGCAACTTTTACCAATGCGGGCGGAATTTTCAGTTTGACAGGTATTTCTGATAAACCGGCATCACTCATTGCTACAACCGGAACTTTTATTTTTGCTCAAACCACCGGTATAATTCACGCTCAAAATTACAGAATTGCCGGAACATCAGGCAACGGAATCAATATTACGGGAGGAACAATTGATGCCACAAATACATTCCAAAACGGAAGCTTTTCATCGGGAAACGGAACAGCATATCTTACAACAACCGGAATAAACCTTGGCGGCGACAGACTAATTCAGAACGTAACATTTAATACAGGACCAAGCTCCAATGTTCAAAGAACATCAGGAAATGGTGCCATGAATTTTGAAAATGCAACCGGTACGCTCGCAGGCGAAGATTACGACAGCGATAACGCATCACCCGGAACACTCATCAACTGGTCTTATCCCGGTGCCGTTTATTGGGACGGAAACACCGACGGCGACGGCGACAACACTCACTGGAACGACCCTTTCAATTGGGCGAGCAACTCAGTTCCCACTGCCACATCAATCGTAATTCTCGACCATAGTGCGGTTGCAGGTTCATATACAGTAGATTTGAATACGGTTGCCGATGGGTTGGCAAAGAGCATCATAATAAACTCCGGCACGAATCAAATTGCATTGGTTCTGAACGGATTTAAGCTCACGGTTGCCGAAAACATTACAATTGGGGCAAATTCCGTCCTCACTCAAACAAATGCCGGCGACATCATTACACTTGGCGGTTCATGGTCGAACGAAGGAACTTTCAACGAAGGCAGTTCGAGCGTTGTTTTTAATCCTGCAACCGGCACACACACTATTACAACAAAAGGAGCAGCCGACCCATTTTTCAATCTCACAATTAACGGAACCGGCGGAACAAACGTCATCAGCTCACCCCTTGATATCGATGGAAATATAGAACTGCAAGGCGGAACACTCAATGCCGGAACAAACACCATTACCATAGCCGGAAATTGGACTCGAACAGGCGGAGCAATTTTTAATTACGGAACAAGCACTGTTAATTTTAATAATGCAGGAAACCAAAATATTAACGGAGGCGAATTTTACAACTTCACAACAAGTAATTCCGGAACAAAAACAGCAACTGCAAATATTGACATTAACAATAATCTGATTATCGAAGCAGGAACAATTTTCGATGGCGGAACAAACATAATATACGTTGGAAGAGATTGGACTAACAATGTTGGCAATGCAGGCTTTACTCAAACAGGCTCCGGCTCCGTTATTTTCGATGGTGAAGCTAATACGCAAAATATTTGTTCGGCTTCAACCCAAGAAACTACGTTTAACAACGTTACAATCACCGGAACACAAACAAAATACACTCGCAAAAACATTATAATCAACGGCAATCTTGTTATTAACAGTGCCGCTCTTTATATCGTTGACGGAACAACAATTAACGGTGCAGGCGGAACAAATACCCTGAATATGAGCACCGGGCGTATCTATGTAAACGGTGCAAACAACTTCCCCCAAAATTTTGAAACCATCAATCTCAGTGGCGGAACAGTTGATTACTATGCAAATATCAACCAAACCATTTATCCGACAACATATTACCAATTGATGGTGCGAAGAATAAACACCTTAAATGCAACAACAAAAACCGTTGCGGGCGACATCACCGTAAACGAAAGTTTGTATATTTACGACAACGAAACCACTTTAAATGTCGCTGACCACACAATTAATCTTTGGGGAAATTTATCGCTCGAAACCGGCGGACCGCAAATCATTTGGGGAACAAACGGTACCCTTAATCATTTTGGTGAGTATTTTACCGTTGATGCTGATATTACAGGCTTCAACAATGTAATCAAGAAAAATCGCGGCTATTTTAGAGTCGTATCTCAAAATTTGAATATTTCGGGAGATGTATCGATACTCGAAGATGCCTATCTTCAACAGGAAACAGTAAATATAACATCAACCGGTGTCGGTAAAACATTCACGCTTGCCGCAACAGCTTATGTGAACGACTACAATCCGGCTACTGTCGGCAATGCATTTCCCGTAGAGTTTACTACTTATAATTTGCACAAAGACAGTCGCGTGTACATCCGAGGAACAGTTGGAGACCAAATAATTTATACGAAGCCAAACTACGGTAATTTATATATCTATACCGATGCCGAAATTAATATTTCACTCGACGGGAATCTTGATGTTGAAGGCAGTTTTCAAATGGTTTACAACGACCCCACACTCATTGATAACGGACATAATATTAACATTGCCGGTGCAACTGTTGATATCCGAAAATACACACCATCGGGCTCTACTACAATGACTTTCGATGGTGCCGACCAACGCATTTACGATGCCGGACAAGGAGCAACTGTTTTTGATATGAAAAATGCTATTTTTGCAGGAACAGGCACAAAATCAATATATTATGGAGGTGAAGATTATATCAATGTTACAGGAAATTTAACCGTAAATGCGGGAGTTACCTTATATTGTCCATACCGCATGGATTTCAGCGGTTCAACTTGGACAAACAACGGAATTTTCAATAATACGGGATATGTTATCAATTTCACAGGAACAGCAGCACAATCAATAGACCCCGGAGCACAAAACGATTTTTATGCTGTAGCATTCAGCAATGCAGGTATAAAATCTTTTATCAATCACGGGATAAATGTAAATAACGGAACTTTCACAGTCGGAAACGGTACAAATGTGAATATGAACAATTTAACCCACAATATTGCCTCCGAAAGAATTACAAACAACGGCGGAACTTGGGCAACCGACAATGCAAGTTTTATTTGGGACCGAAACGGAACTCAATACATACCTGCAATGGCAGCAAAAGATTTTACGTTCCGCCGATACGACCAATGGGACAGAGTACGACAATTAATCGGAGATATTAATATCGAGAATCTCAACATTGAGCAAGGAACCCAATTACGTTGTTCGCAAGATGCCGAAACAAGCACTCCGACCTACAATGTTACGATGTACGGTAATTTCACAAATAACGGATATTTATATGCTTGGGGAAATATTTTTGCTTTTGAAAGCAATACAACAAATGCAAAAACTATTAAACAAGGTTTAGGTAGTTTCGATAATGTTACTTTTAACCAAAGCATGGGTTCACAAGAAACAAGAACATATACATTGACAGAAGAAACTCGTTTCTACGAAGACTTAATAATTGGATCGGGGGCAACCTTAGACTTAAACGGACAAATTCTTCGCCTCGGAAATGATGACCCGAACGACCCGGTTGAACCGCAAGCCGAACAACATCTTGTTCAAACAGGTGGGACTCTTGATGTTGATGCCGGGGCTTCGCTGATTTTCAGTTGCAGAGACCTTGGAAATCCTCAACTCAATGTTGTAGGAACCCTGAAAATGTTAGGTACAACCGGAAACAACGCAACAATTACATCAACCGATTGGCACACAAATACCCACCGAATCGATATCAATATAAATTCTGGAGGAAAAATACACGCCCAATATTATTTGATGAAATATTTAACCGATGATGGATTCTATGTTGATGCCGGAGCAACTATCGACCCAACCAACGATTTCTCGAACGGTACTTGGTCCGATTTGAGCGGTATTGCCGGTAGCAGATATTTATATTGCAATGCCAATGTTTCAGCACTCGGAACAGTTGATAATCTTACGTTTAATTACAACGGAACACCAACAGCCGGAACCCACTTTAATGTAAAACGTGATGCCCTTTCAACCGGAGTTCTCACTTTTGGCGGTACATGCAGCGGATTGCTTGCAGGAAAAACCTACGAAGCCGACCCACTAGGCGAAAACAACAGCGGAACAAGCCTGATTGCTTGGCCCGTGCCAACCGAAGCGTATTGGGTTGGTACGGTGAGCACCGATTGGTTTACAGCAAACAATTGGTCGCCCGCAAATGTCCCCACAAATTTAACGAATGCCATTATACCGCTCCGCTCGAACAATCCCGTTATTACCGGGCAAAATGCCGTGTGCAAAGACCTCACAATTACCGATGGTTTCCTTACGATGCGAGCCGGCTGGGATTTAACAGTAAGCGGAGATGTATATGTGGGAACCGGAACCAACGTAGGGATACTTGCTGTTGAAGATGCCGGTTGTTCGATGTCCGTTCTCGGAAATTGGACACGCGGACAAAATGGACTCTTCGTACACGGAAACGGTACAGTTATTTTTAATGCAGCCGGCGGAAGTATCTCGATAGATCCACGCGATTCGGAATTTGGTAACATCACATTTAACGGTGGTGCAACTTTCATGCTCAACAGGGCAGAAATATTTGTTGATAAAGATTTTACAATATCAGTAGGAACCGTTCAACCGATTGTAAACAATTATTTACTTCATATCAAAGGAAATTACAATAGTATTGCAGGCAGCTCGTTCGACAATACAACACAGGGAACTGTTTTGTTCGATGGTACAAATAACCAAACCATTACAAATGCCAATTTATGGAACGTTACTGTAAACGGTTCGGACAATAAAACAACTGCCGGAACTTGCAGCATCAATGGAAATTTGATTGTTAAGAATGGGACTTTGGTCGGCGGAAATGTTATTGATTTGAACAATTATGTTACCATTGAAGCAACAGGAGGATTTAACGACGGCGGATTTACACACACATTTTCCGGTCCTCGCTGGATTGGTACAGGAGCTTTCTCAGGTTCGGGAATTATCGAATTTGACCGTGAAGGTTATCAATACATTGCAGCCTCAAAATTTAACACGCTTTTATTGAAAAATAACGGAGGCGTTATTTTGGAAGGAAACACCGATATCACAGGTGATATTTCAATAATAGCACCTTGTATCTATCTTAATCTGCAAACATATCAAATTACAAATACTCTCGGTACAGGCACACTTTCAATCGTTGCCGATAAATATCTGTATGTTCGCGGAGCAAACAATTTCCCTGCCGGATTCACAACTTTTAATCTCGATGAAAACAGTTATACCATGTACGACGGAACAATGCCTCAAACAATTGCGGCCGTTCCCGTGGTTTACGGAAGAGTTTATCTCGACAACAGTGCCAAGACAGCAGCAGGGCATCTGGATATTAACGGAATACTCTATTTTTACGATGATGCTTCGTTAGATGTTACAACAAATAACTATCGCATCAATATCGAAGGTAGTTGGTATAATCAATCAGGAGCAACCTTCAATCCTCGGCAGGGTGAAGTCATCTTCGACGGCAGCGATGCTTATTCCTATCTATACATCTATGAAGCAAGCAAAAACACCAATCCATTTTATAAATTAACTGTTAATAAAGATGCCGGCGAACTTCGCGCCCATTGGACAGACATCACCGTTCAAAATAATTTGCGAGTTATCAACGGAATTATGTATCAAGACCAAATCATGTATGTCGGCGGTGATATGTCGGCACTTTCGGGTACTTTCGCTACCACCGGAACATATTACTTGAATAAACCGACAGGCGTATCAAATTTATTATTAAATAATTCCATTCTCAACAATCTTACCATCAATTCGGGTGCAACTTATTATTTACAGGATACCCTCCAAATGAATGGGAATTTTAACCTGATTGCCGGAATTTTCGATGGAAACGGAAGAGTTGTCAGAATGGGAGATTATGGTGAAGTTCACGAAATATCGGGAACATACAAAATCGGAGCCGGAGGAATACTAAAACTTCCCGATTACGGTACATTAAAAGTCAATTCGGGCGGCGAAATTGATGTCGTTGGAGAAGCTGCAAATGTTGCAACGGTTACAAATTATGCAGGCAGATATTATTTCAACATCGAAAATGGCGGCACAATCAAGGCAAGAAACTATTTGTTCGAATACATGGCAGAAGCCGGAATTTATATCAAAGATGGCGGTATTATCGACCCGGCTTATAATTTCAGTTACGGAACATTTACCAACTCCACTAACGGAGGAACATGTCTGCGAATTGAAAATAATCAGGATTTCTCCCAAGCAGGAGGAAACCCAATTACCGAGGTCTCATTTCCTTTCAATCCGGCAGGAGGTGCAAGCAATGTTACGAAAACAATTGCTGTGGGCGGGACTCTGGATTTCGCGAACTATTCGGGTTCATTTGCAGGCGAAGATTTTGACAACGATGACCGAAGCCTTATCAATTGGATTTCGCCGCCTTATGTGATGTGGACAGGAAATACGGATAACGATTGGTATAAAATCTCAAACTGGGAAGTAAACTCCGGCCCGAACAGAATACCTCTGATTTCGGATAATGTTGTTATCGGGCAAAGAACCAATCAACCGATTATCGACCACGATGGAGCTGTTTCAAAAACCATTGATATTCAACAAAATGCAATACTTACGTTAAATACAGCAGCAACTGTTACTACAACTCTCGAAATTGCAGGTGATGTTATTTTTGACGGAAACATTGTGATGAATTCAACAAACGACAAAATGTCGGTTGGCGGAAATTGGGGAAATTCCGGCATGTTTACTGCCGGGCAAGGTACTGTTATTTTCAATTCACCTCTCGGTATTAAATCAATTAATAACCTGAACGATTATTTCTATAATTTAGAAATAAATACGGCATCTGTCATTCAACTGGCACACGATTTAACCGTTAATAATGAATTTAGAATACTCAACGGGAATTTTGACCTTGCAGCCACCAATCGCATTCTCACTGTGAAAGGGAATTTTTCTAATAACGATATATTTACCTCTCAAACAGGCAAATTGGTACTTGCAGGAACAAATGTATCACAAGTTTTCAATCCCGGAACTTCAAGTTTTTATAATATTGATATTTCGGCAAATTCAGCAACAACGGTACAACTTACAACGAACAATCTCAGGTTACTGCATAACTTAAACGTAAACTCAGGAACTTTCGACCTTAACCATCGAGAATTTAACATGGGAGACGGTAGTAGTACAGATGTTCTGACAATTGCCGGCGGAATTTTAAATATCAACGGAAACGCATATTTGAAAACGGGAAATAACGCATCGGTTGAAGTAAACAGAGCCGGAACACTCATTATTTTGGGTACCGATATTGACAATCCGGCATATATTCAATCCGAAACAGGAACTTATGCCCTCAATGTGAACTTTGGCGGAACCATTCATGCCCAAAACTATAATATCCTGAACACAAACATCAACGGGTTTCATATTCTTCCCGGAGCCACCATCGATGCCACAAACAACTTCTCGAACGGTATTTGGAGAAACGGAACTTCGTCCGGACAATACCTATGGCTCGAAAACGACTTTGCAGACTTCACCGCAACCGGCGTTTATTTTCACGGAGGAGCCTCGGTTAATGTGAAACGCTTATCGGGAACAGGTATTATTACTTTTGAAGATGCACTTGGAAGTGTTGCCGGCGAAAATTACGAAAACGATATTCCCGACGGAGGAGCTTTAACAGGACTTGTTCAATGGACCAACACTCACAACAAATATGTTTGGGTAGGCTCTGTGAGTTCCGATTGGAACAATCAGCTCAATTGGAACACATTAGCCCCACACCTTGTACCCACTGCAAACGACATTGCTTTGATTCCGAATATCGATGAAACCGACCATTGGAATCCGATACTCAATTCGGGAGCAGATGGCGTTTGCTTCGATTTAACAATTGAAAACAGCGGTTTCCTGACAATAGGAAGCAATAAAAATTTAGATGCCGATAATTCAATTGTTGTCGGCTTGGGTGGTAAACTGACTGTTGAATCCGGTTCCGGCAGCAATATCAATGTAGCCGATATTTATATCATGGAAGGCACCTTTGTTCACGGCGGAAGTTCAACAGTTATTTTTGATGCTCCGGCAGGAAAAATCCTCGCAATTTCTTCATCATCTAACTTTTGGAATCTCACAATCAACTCCATCGGGAATGCCGAATATTCAACCGGAACAAGTCTTCATGTTGACGGAACGTTTAACATCAATCATGGCGTTTTCACAGTCAGCGACCCTACCGACAAAATTTATGTCGGACAAAATTGGATAAACAACGCAACATTCAATCACGGCGATGGAAATGTTATCCTTAACGGAACCAACCAAAGTATCACAAACACAGGAACAGGAAATTTTTACAACATCTTATTAGAAGGGACAAATACAAAAACATTGGCATCTAATGTTACTGTTGAAAACGATATTTCTGTCAATTCCGGAGCAACATTTGCAGGCGGCTCGCATTCTTTAACTCTCTTTGGAGATTGGTCTAACAAAGGTATATTTTCGCCCGGAACAAGCACTGTAAACTTCCTTGGAAACTCAACGCAATTGATTTTTAACTATAACGATGAGAAATTTTATAATTTTACTCTCAATAATACTTCAAGTGCATACCCGCAAGTGATTTTGTATAGCGATTTAACCTTATCGGCAAATTCGATGTGGACAATGATGGACGGAATTTTTGAAACTTCGCCCACCGAAATGCTGATTGTTGAAGACAATGTTACTCTCGTTGGCGGGAATACCAATGCAAGTTACGTTTCCGGTCCAATAACAAAAATTGGAAACGATGATTTCGTTTTCCCACTCGGACAGGGAAGCATCTTTGCAAGATTGGCAATGAATATCGACAACGCCTCAGGCTCTGCAACTTTTGTAGCACAATACCACAACAGTCCGTATTCTGATATTTCAAACTTCCTTGCTCCCCTCAATCACGTCAGCGGTTCGGAATATTGGACATTAGACCGAACAGCCGGAACCCAAACACCATTTGTTACATTTTATTGGGAAGACGGAGCCCTCTCCGGAATCGACAAAATTTCGAGCCTTACAACAGCTCTTTATGTTACCAATCAGTGGGAAGACAGAGGACAAGCATCAACAACAGGAACCATTGCCCAAGGAACAATAACATCGAGCCTTGCATTTACAACTTTTGGTGCTTGTGGGTTCGGTTCAATGGATACCGACAATCCATTGAACAGCTACAATTCGTGGACAGGAAATATCTCAACCCAATGGAACAACCCCAATAACTGGACAAGAGGCGTTCCGACAATTTCGCTGAACTCATTAATTTCTGGCACCCCGGCAAATCAACCAATTATCGACAATGATGCCGTTGCAGCACAACTAATACTCAGCGATGGGGCACAATTAACTATTAATCCCTTAAAATCACTTACAGTTTCGGGCAGATTTTACATCAACGGCTCATTACTGTTACAGTCTGATGCAACAGGAAATTCTTCACTAATTAACAATAGTACAATAAGTTACGGAGCAACATCTGCGGTAACAACCCAACTTTATCTTTCAGGGTTAAAATATCACCATGTTGCCTCGCCCACCGCTGCAACCCATGCCGACAGGTTTAAAAGCGACCCATATCTGCCGTACTACAACCCGAATTTTTATTCGTACAACGAACCCGGAAGCACATGGGATCAATTAGGAGCCGACTGGATCGAATATTCGGGAAATATGACGCCCATGACAGGCTACACATACTATGTTGATAGAGATTTAACCGTGTTGATTGAAAGAACAAATTCCGGCGATTTTAATACAGGCGATAAAAGCAAAAATCTCACTTACACAGGAGTTTCGGAAAGCGAAATGCTGAAAAAAGGATGGAATTTTATCGGAAATCCATATCCTGCTCATATTGATTGGGACAATGCCGCTTGGACAAAAACCAATATCTATAATTCCGTCTATTTCTGGAACGGTCTAAATTACTCGTATTTCGTTGCAGCAGATGGTGCTCAAAATACACAAGCCGGAGTAAACGAAGCAACCGGAATTATTCCGCCGATGCAAGGATATTTTGTAAAAGTGAAAGAAGGCATCCCAACTACCGATAATCAAACCGGAACATTAATAACACCTGCAAGTGCCCGTACAACAAGCACGCACGCTTTTTACAAAGCAACACAATTGAAAAACAAGCAAATGCTCGACCTGATTCGCCTCAATGTTACACGAAACGGAATTACCGATGAAACAGCCATCCGTTTCAACACCAACGCCACAACAGGTTTCGACGACAATTACGATGCCTTCAAACTCTTCCCCGGCGACTGGTACGAAACACCGCAAATCTATTCGTTTACCGACAACGGCACACGAGCCGCAATCAATTCTTTGCCCTCGTACTTCGACGATTTAATTATTCCCTTGGGCTTCAAAGCTACCATTACAGGCGAATACTCACTTTCGGTGAGCGATTTAACACTCGATGAAAATACCGAAGTTTGGTTCGAGGATATTTTGGAAAGTAAAATATATGAGCTGAGCGGGTTAAATTACACATTCAACTCCGAAGTCGGACAATTCGACAACCGATTTCGCATCATTTTTGCACTCGCACCAAGCACTGTTCCAAATATCGCAAACGAAAACCCGAATGTCGATATTTTTTCCAACGGAAACGACATTTATTTAAAATCCGGCACTCCAAACGCAATAATTGGTTCGGTACACTTGATAAATATTTTGGGACAAACAGCATTCCAAACATCAAACAGTACAGAAGGATTTGCAAGAATAAATGTTAAATCACTGCCTGCCGGAACTTATATTGTGAAATTGACCGGAAAATACGGTGTTTTCACAAAGAAAATATTCTTGGTCGGACAATAATCTTAATTTACCATCAAACAAAAAAAGGGAATTTATTTTCCCTTTTTTGTTTTTAAAAAACAATCAGAATCCTGAGAATAGCAATACACCTAAGGCACTGTAACGATATAAGCTATTCATTTGGTGAATCGTTCGGCTAAGGCTCTGCCTTAATCGAATATTTTAAAAGAGGCTTTGCCTCGAATAAATACAATCAAAACAAAGCGAACCGGTTTTAAAAAATAACCATGTTATTTCCTTACAAATCCTTAATATCAAACAAAATCATTTTGTAAAATCTTAAAAATAACTATAAATTCGTGTGATTTTTATAGAAAACCATGTTAAATAATCGGACAGATTTATTTGTATATTACGATGTCCGTATTCTTATCAAAATCAAATTATTACTTCATTAACAATTAATAATTACTTATCTTTTTTTATAATGCAACAAATAATCCGAAAAAGTAAAAAAAACATTTGTATTTTGTTGATATTTATCTTTTTATTCTCAAACTGTTCCCAAAAAACATCTATCGATAAAAGCATACTCAGCGTAGATGAGTTTACACAAGTATTAATTGATATGCACCGTGCCGATGGAATTATACGAACAGCCGATTTGGATAAAAAACTCGACATTCAAGATTCCACATCGTTGTATAATTATGTGTATATCAAGCACAAAATCAACAGATATCAATTCAATGCAACACTAAAATATTATACTGAAAATCTCGATGAATACATAAAAATATATGATATTATAATCGACAGCTTGACAAAAGAAAAAACAATAGCCGCTCGGGTTGAGGAAACTGAAAAAAAAGAAAAAAAACAAGCAGGAAATTTATGGGACCAAAAAATGCACTGGGAACTCCCGGCAGACGGCGAATCGTCGGTTATTCCATTCACTATTAATGATTTACCGACAGGAACTTACATGCTGAGTGCAAAAATAACACTGTATCCCGATGATTTATCTGTCAGTCAACGAATGACTATCGGCGTTTTATACGAAGACGGAACCATGGACATCAACAACAACGGAATCATTCCAAAAAACGGGCAATCCGGCGTGGTTACTGTTCAGATAACCACAGATTCTAAAAAGAAACCCAAATCAATTTTAGGTCGCATACTCGACCACAGCGAAGGAACCGGAAAAAAACACGCCTCTGTTTCGAACATTGAGTTGAAATTACTAAAAAATCCGGAAATCGAAGATTAAATTCACACGAAAACGTATAATGAGTTCAGTTTAAAAAGTCGCATAACGGATATTTATGCAAAATGGGTTGTTATCAAAATACTGTAAAACAGTTAATAAGATAACCGCTTTGCGACTCTGATTCCAAAATTTGAGCATTTTATACCGGACTCTATAATAAATTAATAGACTTACATACATAAACAATATCATACAAACCATGAGGCTGTTC
>DYMH01000030.1 GCA_020721645.1 Draconibacterium orientale | reverse complement strand
GTCTGTCAAAGCAAGGCAGAGCCTTGCAAAATAAGTCCGACTGAGGCAGAGCCTCCGCCGAACACAAAACCGGAAACAAATTCATCATTTAAAATTTTGACTCTTGATTCGCATTACAAAGTAATTTCTAATATTTTAATGTAGTTTTACATCGAATTTGTTAATTTTGTTTTCGATGAAAACAATTTTACTCTCTCTGCTTGTATTTCTTAATGTGTTGGTAAAAGCCCAAAATTTTGAGCTGACATCAATAGATAATTCACTGTATCCGACAGTGAAAATTGTGTTAAAAACACGTGATAATCATGTTGATACATCTGAAATACATCTTCTGAAAGATAATAAAAAATACGATTTCAAATTAAGAAACAGTGAAAATAATATACCGAAAACGACCAAATCACTCTTGATTTTTTTAGATGTGGGAAGTATTTCTTCCGACAGTATTTTGACTGAAATTACAAAAAGTACCTTCAATGCCGTGTCATATATCAGCAAAAACGATTTTCTCAATATCGGTTATTCTTTGCCTAACGATTCTGCGGGAATAAAAACCGAATTTTTAAGTGCCGAATTTACAACAGATCATGATTTTATTGCAACGACTTTAACCGAGAAACATTTAGAAAAAAAATCGACAGTTAATAAAAATAACAACATTTTAGAAAGTATTCTGAAATCGGTTGAATTTATAAGCACCCGAAGCAATAAAAACACAGGTTTTGCCCTGCTTTACTTTTGCGGAAATATTTCCTTTGTAAATCCCAAATTACTAAATAAGAGCATAATTGATACAAAAAAAAATGAAGTTCCCATATATATAATTGCCACCGAAACTGTTACCGAAAATACTGAAAAAAATATAGCCCGTTTATGTACCGAATCGGGCGGAGTTTATACAAATACTGCTCATTCGATAATTGATTCTGCATTGATTAATGATTTGGAGGACATTGGTTTGAACCCGCAAAACGAAAAATCATACATTCTCACCTTCACTGCCGATTCAAAGTCGAAATATGAACTGGTTTATAAAGGAGAAAAAAGAACGATTAATTTGCCTTATCAATCCCTGTATAAAATTGTTATGAGATTCATTTCGGACCATTTGCTCTTATTGTTTTTTGCTATGGTGGTGGTTCTTATAATTTTGCTTTTAATTTTCAGACACAGCAGAAAGATTCGTATTCTAACAATATATTTGAAAATACTGATACGAAAGCTATCGAACAGAAATACGAAATTATTAAACAATTTGTACGAAACACCTTCGCTTTTGACACTAAATTCGGAAAAACCAATTCACTATAAATTGGCAAGAGATATAACAGTTATCGGGCGTGATGCAGACTGCCAAATTTGCTTGGAAGACGAAACGGTATCAAAACGACATGCCGAAATCGAAATACAAAACGGGAAAATATGTATCTACGACAAAGGAAGTGCCAATGGAGTTTTTGTGAACGGGAAAAAAATTGTAAAAACAACAATTAAAAAAAATGATATAATTCAGTTAGGCAAAACATATCTAAAAGTGAAGAAATAACGATTCCGAATTGCAATGGAAAAAACAGTAGAACTCAAAATTTTTGAACAATTCGGCTTGTCCGATATTGGTTCCCTGAGACAAAAAAATGAAGATAACTTCGGATATGCCGAAACAATTAACGGTCATATTTTCATTGTTTGCGATGGTATCGGCGGTAATCCGGCAGGTGAAATTGCTTCGAAAATTGCTGTCAATGAAATAATTCGCTATTTTACCACCGATTGGCATAAAAATCCCGTTTCTGCCCTGCGTAAATCATTTGAGCTTGCAAACGATAACATTCTAAAATACGGCAATGAAAATACGCAAAATTTCGGTTTGGGAACTACGGCGGTTGCTGTTTTAATTAGAGACAATAAATTTTATTTTTCCCATATTGGCGACAGCCGAATCTATTTTTCGGGCGGAAGTAAGATTTTTCAACTAACCGAAGACCACTCATTTGTTCAACAATTGGTCAATAAAAATATTATAACTGCCGAGCAAGCCAAACAACACCCGCGTGCCAACGAAATTACACAAGCTCTCGGAATTTCGGAAAAAATAAAACCGCAAATATCGCTCCGCCCTTTTTACCCCACAAACGATTCCTTTCTTGTATTGTGTACCGATGGTTTAAGCTCTTATATCGACCAAAATACTTTTGCCGACATCTTATTTTCAGAAAATTCATTGAAAGAAAAAGCCTCAAATTTTATTCAATCGGCTATCGAAAAAGGCAGTGATGACAATATAACCGTTCAAATTATCAGATTTTTTAACACCGGAAATTTGAACGACATCAGCCTTAATTTTGAAAATCTGAAACACAACTCTTCAAAAGTTACGTTAAAACGAAAAATCAGTTTCACCGGGTTTGTCTTACTGTTTTTTGTTTTAATATTTTTTATGTTCAGATTTTTGTACCAAGAATGGCAAAGCTCCGAAAAACCATTGAACGGCAATTCCAATCAGGTTCAAATGTCAAAAGTTCCGGTTTTTTGCTATACAAAATGCACAAAAGATACTTTTATTAATCTGAAAATTAACAATTACAAGGATTACGAAAATGCAATAAATCGCTTTTCAGCAGCACCAAATAAAGTTCAGGCAGTTGAAAATTTTCATAAATTTAAAAAAAATACATACCTAAAATTTTCGATATGCGACGAAAAACAGCTTATATTAGGAAACGAAATTTTTGCAATCTTGCATGTCGAAAGTCTTAAATATGAGGATATTTTGAAAGCTTCCGGTAAATCGACTTTGTATTTTATACCCGGCGAACGCATCATACTACCACTTTCATCACCAAAGACCGTTGAATTATGATAGGGAAATATGTGAATAGTTATGAGGTCGATGAAATAATCGAAAGCGGCGGAATGTCCACCGTATATTTGGGAATACACAAAGATATTGGCTATAAAGTTGCAATAAAAGCCCTCAATCCGCTTTTACAAAAGAAACCCAATTATATCGAACGATTTCGGAACGAAGCTCTCTTGCTGTCGCAATTGAAACACCCCGGGATTTTGTCTTTTTACGATTACATAGAAAACAAAGACGGAATTTTTATCATCACCGAATATGTGAAAGGGCAAACACTCGAAGAATATATCGACCAAGTTTCGGGTCCGATTTCCGAAACACGAAGCATAAAAATTTTGCTGAAAATTTTAGATGCCGTTGAATATATGCACTTTAATAATATTATTCATCGCGATATAAAACCTTCAAATTTTATGATAACCAGCGATAATGACATCAGAATCATTGATTTCGGTATCGCAAAATCGCTCGATGATACAAATCATTTGCTGACAAAGGACGGTACGAAAGTGGGCACAACGTTCTATATGAGTCCGCAGCAGGTGAAAGGGCAGGTATTAGATCGTCGAACGGATATTTACTCGCTTGGAGTAACTCTTTTTCAAATGGTTACCGGACAATATCCCTACGAAAAATCTACGTCCGAATACGAAATTTACAATAAAATTGTGAACGACCCCTTGCCTTCTGCAAAAGATTTTTATACAGGTGTTTCACAAAAGATGCTTGATGTTATAAGTAAAGCAACTCAAAAAAAACCTCTCGACAGATACCAATCCTGCGATGAGTTACGCAAAGACTTGTCGGATAAGCCCGAAACGACCGAAGTGCAAAGCACAGTGTCGCTAAAAACTCGCTTGATAGAAGCCGTTGATGTGGATTTGAATACCCGAATATTTTCAAAAACATTTTGGCAGCATCTCATCTTATTATTTGCTACGGTCGGATTTCTTGCAGCCGTTGTTTCCGGAATCTATTTTTTAACCAAAAAAGATGTGCGGCATGTGATAGAAGACAAACAATTGCTTTTAGCCGGCGACAGTTTGAATGCCGAACCAATTGAAGTGCTGAATTACGGCGAAACAGTGAAGGTTTTGAATTTTTCGGCACGTCCGGCAAAAGACGGAATATACTGGATAAAAGTTTACAGTTTGAGAGGAAATGCAGGCTACGTTCCGAAATCATCGCTCGAAATACCGCAAATTTATCGACAAATAAATTCCGTTTTCGGGAAT
This sequence comes from Draconibacterium orientale, assembly GCA_020721645.1. Classification (GTDB taxonomy): domain Bacteria; phylum Bacteroidota; class Bacteroidia; order Bacteroidales; family JAADGE01; genus DYMH01. The sequence continues at coordinate 28,096 of DYMH01000030.1, read as the reverse complement.
ACTTTGGCTGGAACCATGGTTCCATCGAAATATAAAAGGGCTTTACGAAAATTTTTTATTCAAAATAACATGATGTCTCAAAACTACACTTCTTGGAAATTGTTTGCTGAGCCTAAAAAGGATTTTGAATACAGCACCATTTCGGAAGGCGATTTTAACAATAATTCGATTCCCGATTTTGCGTGTGTTATCAGTAATATCGAAACAAATCAGTACAAATTATTAATATTTTTCGATAATTTAACCGAATATTATTCTGTGGATTATAAAAATACTGCTGTTAAAATAAAGAAAGTTGAGAAGGATAAAAACGGCGGAAAATGGTTTATGGGCGAAACCTTTAAACATCGTGATGAAGCCGGTATTTTTTCGGAAATTCAAAAATTCGACTATCTTCTTTCCGAAGGCTTGCTTTTGTACAATACGGACACGAAACAAAATCTATTGTATCTCTTCAATACCTACGAAAAAATGTTCAACGTGTATGTGCAACCCAAATAGGTGTTGGTTAAGGAGATTTTAGTTTATTCGGTTAAAGCCTGATTTAAAAAATCATTCAAAGGTTTTTGAATTGCAAAGATTTCACAAAGCGAATCAATAAAATTATCTTTTATTAAATAGCTGTCTTTCAATTGTTTAATTACGGTATAACTCTTGTATTTAAGCCATTGTCCGTGTTCAAAATCTTTTGGGAAAGACCGGGGAACGTTTTGTAATTTATCATCGAGCAGGTATGGAAACTGTTTTTTAAATTTTTTATCCGATAAAATTTCAATAAATTCATCGACATTTTCGTAAACCGCCTGTCGAATTTTCAATAAATTTGCAGGTTCCGGCGAGTATATACCGCCTCCCATAAATGAATTATCATCGGGCTGTATTTGCAGATAGTAACCGGCATTTCCGCTTTTTTTCCCGCCTCGAACGAGGTAAGCACCAAAATGATTTTTAAAAGGCGTTTTATCTTTCGAAAACCGAGCATCGCGATAAATGCGAAAAGTGCATTCTTTTGCCGACATCACATCGACTTTGGGGTCTATTTGTTTTATTTTTGGCAATAAAATCTCGACATATTCTTCAAAACGATTTTTAGCTTGCTCGTACATCAATTTATTGGCAGCAAACCAGTCTCTGTTGTTATTTTCATTTAATTGACGAAGAAAAGAAAGGATAATTTTCATTATTATAACATTTAAAATTCTAATTTATTGAACGAAATATAATGTTGCAGACTCACTAAAAGCCAAATTCGTGCCCAATTAACCGATTTATCGTGTGCCAAAAATCGTTTCCACACAGCGAGTATTTCATTGGAATTAAAAATGGCTTGTTTCGATAATTCCTGAATTTGTGAATCGCAAAATTCGTACAATTCGTTGCGTATCCATTGCTCCCAAGGAAATGAAAATCCCATTTTGGGGCGATTCACAATTTCATCGGGCAGAAAACCCAGCGAATCGACCAATAATTTTTTCGGAGATGTCGGATACTTAAATTTATCCGGTACATTGAAAACATATTCTGCCAACTGATAATCTAAAAACGGAACACGAATTTCCAAACTGCTTGCCATACTCATTTGGTCGGCATCTAAAAGCAATACATTTTGCATGTAGGTACTGATTTCGGCAAACGAAATTTGACTCAAAAAGGGAAACGAATCCAAATCCAATTCGCTTAATATCATTGTGTTAGAATTATTAGTTAATTCATTGTTTTTCAGTAATTTATTCAATTCAAAATCCATAAATATTAAGCGCGAAACCGGATATGTGTCCGGTAAATTCCATGAGTTCAACTTCAATATTTCAGCAATTTTTCGACTGCCGATTCCCGGTTTAAATCTCGTTAAACCATTGGCAAATCCTTTTTTAACAAATCTCGGCATTTTCGACAGCGATTTATATTTTTCGCTCTGCGTAAGTCTTTTAAAAACATCATAACCTGCAAATATTTCATCGCCTCCCAAGCCGGAAAGTGCCATGGTTACACCTTTATCCTTAGTAACTTTTGAAACCACATAGGTATTTGCTCCATCGCCGCAGGGGCGGTCCATTGCTTGCATGGCTTCGGGCAAAAGTGTAAGAAAATCATCGGGTGTTAATTTTATTTCGGTGTGTTCGGTATTAAATTGTTGGGCAATTTGTCGTGCAAATCGGGCTTCGCTATACTTTTCTTCGTTGAAAGTAACTGAAAATGTTCGAATTTTATGATTCGATATTTGAGACATGATACCCACAACCGCACTCGAATCAATTCCTCCGGATAAAAAGGCTCCGAACGGAACATCGGAAAGCATCCGTTTTTCGACAGATGCATAAAGGAGTTCTTTTACATTTTTTTGGATATTTTTCAAGTCTGTATATCTACTTATATCGATTTTTACTTTATCAACACTCCAATATTTATTAAATTCTATTTTCGCTCCTTTTATCATTATTGTATGTCCCGGCATCAACATTTTAATATCTTCAACAAGGGTATTCGGAGCATGAACGGTTTGATAGCGTAAAAAATCGATTACCGCAGCCTTCGATATTTTTCGACTTACCAAACCGCTTGCCAACAATGCTCTGATTTCGGAAGCAAAAATAAAATGTTCGCCGTTGAAGTGGTAGTACAAAGGTTTTTTGCCAAAACGGTCGCGGACAAGAAATAAAGTTTGTTCCGATTTATCCCAAACAGCAAACGCAAACATTCCGTCTAAATAATCCACGCATTTCGAACCATATTCCATGTATAGAGCTAAAATCACTTCGCTGTCCGAATGTGTTTTAAAGCGATAGTTTGGAAGTTGATTTTTAAGCGATTGAAAATTATAAATTTCGCCGTTGAACACGATGGTATAGCGTTCGGAGTTGTCGCTCATCGGTTGGTTAGCCTCTTTGCTCAGGTCGATAATCGACAGGCGGCGATGCCCTAAAACAATTTTATCGTTTTCAAAAATTCCGTCGTTATCCGGACCTCGGTGTGCCATTGCCGCATTCATCTTTTTTACAAGTTCTGCCGAGTTTTGTGTCTTTTGAAAATGATAAATTCCGCTGATTCCGCACATTGTGAGATATTTTTTTGTTGATGCTGTTGATTGTATCCGGTATCTTTTAACAAAAGATTATGTATTTATTTTGCAAAGTTAATGAATCCTTTGACAGAAAATAAAATTAAAATTGATGAAAACTGAGTACCGAAGTCGAAATTCCTTTATTTTTTTTATATCAAAATTTATTATTCTTTTGTTGTTCTATGAATAAATTTCAAGAGGTTTTTGAAATAATCAAAAAAAACAGTAAAAATTCTTTATTCAAATATTTTGAAAAATCAATACGATGTTATAATCATTGGCGGCGGCATCAGCGGGCTTACAAATGCAGCATTAATGAGCCGTTTAGGGTTTTCTTGTTGCATCATCGAAAAAGAGCCGAACATTGGAGGTTATTTGCAGGGTTTTAAACGCGGCGATTTTATTTTCGACACCTCAATTCATTGGCTCAATCAGTGCGGCGAGCAAGGAATGGTTACGAAAATCTTTAAAATTATCGGAAGCGATTTTCCAAAAGCACACCCAATGCCCAACATTCACCGCTTTAAAAGTGCCGACATAAATTACCTGCTGACGAACACGCCTGACGAGCTTAAATTGCAATTAATCAATGATTTTCCGCACGAAAAAAAGGGTATCGAGAAGTTTTTTAAAGTCGCAGTCGACATAGCAAAGGCAAGTAAAAGATTTGCTAATTTGATGAGAACAAGTGAAACAATGAATTTTTTTGAAAAATCAATTCATAATCTGAAAATTTTCAGAGCGATAATTCCAATGATTCCCTATGCTTTGTACTCCGGAAATAAAGGACTTGAAAAGGGGCTTAATAAATTTTTCACCGACAAAAAATTACACCGCCTTTTTAATTCGGAAAGCGATTTGTTGTCGTGCCTTTTTCCGGTTGCATGGGCTTATAATAACGATTATCAATTGCCCATTTTGGGCGGCGGTCAGATTTATACACGCTGGTTAAAATATGTTATCGAATATTTTGAAAACGATATTTTTCTAAAATCATCTGCACACAAAATTATTTATGAAAATAATCATGTAACAGGTGTAGAATTTATTAAAGCAGGCGAAAAACAACGTATTTTCTCAAAATATGTAATTTCGGCAATTGATATTGAAACACTCTATAAAAATTTGATTGACAATAAATTGCTTAGTTCTAAATTCTTGAACAAATTTGAAATGGCAGAATTGTACTCGTCCGGTGCCACTGTTTCCATAGCGTTGGATTGTCCGGCTTGCGAAATAGGAATTTACGATGAGCTGATTTCGATAACCCGGCACGATATTGACAGAAAAGAACACAATTCGGGTTCGCCGCATACAAGTGCTCTGAGCATCATTTCACCTTCCGAACGAGATAAATCCTTAGCCCCGGCAAACAAAGGGACTCTGAATATTTACATACCTGCTGATATTGCTTTTAACAATTATTGGCAGACCGAAAGAGACGAAAATAACAATTTTATTCGCGGCGAGAATTACAAAAAATACAAAAAAGAATTTGCCGAAATTCTGATAAAACGTGTTGAAAATGAACTAAATATTGATATAAAAAGTCATATTCTATTTTTTGATGTTTCAACACCAATCACCTATTTCAGATATACGGGCAATAAAAATGGGTCGATTATGGGAACTCGCCCCGGCAAAATTAATATGCAACTCGTTGTAGCACACTACAAAACCCCGATAAAAAATTTGTTCGTCAGCGGGCATTGGGCAGAATTGGGCGGAGGGGTTCCTATTGCCGTGCAAAGTGCGATGAATGCAAGTTTGCTCGTTTTGAAAAATGAAAACAGAGCTCTTTTTAATCTTGTTAAAAATTATATCGACGGTAAAACTTCACTCGATTCGATTACGAACTCAGGTTTCCAAAAACCGTACGATAATTCGTGGAGTCCGACTGTGAATACCGATAATTTCAAAGAAAAATCTAAAGTAACATACAAAGTTTAAGTTCGCAATTATTAATACATTGAAAAACAGAATTATCAGCATATTACTTCTTTTTACAATTGCAGCTCCACTTGTTGCAACATATTCTGTTATTAATTTAAAAAAATTTCACCATCAACAACAAATCATTAAATACATTGTTCCGAATTTGCAGCCAAAACATTTGATTGTAATAAAAATAAGTAAAGCCGATTCACATCAACAACTTCGTTGGAAACACGACAAAGAATTTGAATACAACCGGCAAATGTTTGATATTGTGAACATTGAAACAAAGGGAGATACACTTGTATTTACTTGTTTTGCCGACAATGCGGAAACGCAACTCAATAAAACCATTATTGAATTTGTTGATTTGGCTTTGGGAAACGACAGCCGAAACCAAAACGAAAACACAATTCGACTGTTTAACTTTTTAAAATCTTTATATTTTTCAGATTTATTTTTTTGGAAACCCATTGTTTGTAACTCAAATACAAACATTTTTTTTTATAAAGATATTTGCAAAACTCATACACAAAATCCTCCGATTCCTCCCCCCAAATTTTATTAACAAATAACAGTTTGCTTTTTCCGAACACATAATCAGTTCGGATACTATTTTTGTTAATAAATTTAAAAAAAATATTACCTTGAAAAAAATTATATTTTCGCTCATTTTTATGAGCATGGTTCGGCTTGCCTTTTCGCAAACAATAACCGTAATAAATGTTGAAACGGGAGAACTTCTGCAAGCTGTTAATTTAAGAAGTAACAAGCCCAAGGCAGAAGCAAGTACAAATGTGCAAGGGCAAGCAGATATTTCGGCTTTTAAATCTGCCGAAAAAATTGAAATTCATTCACCGGGTTTTCAAACCGAAATAAAATCATTTGTGGAATTAGAAAGTCTGTCTTTCAAATTTCAAATGTTGCCTTCAAATATCAGCTTAGATGATGTCGTAGTTTCGGCAACCCGTTGGAATCAAACCACCGCAAACGTGCCCTCAAAAATCATTTCCTTACGAACAAAAGAAATCATGCTTCAAAATCCTCAAACAGCAGCCGATTTACTGAACGTTTCCGGAAAAGTGTTTATTCAAAAAAGCCAGCAAGGCGGCGGAAGCCCAATGATTCGTGGGTTTGCAACAAATCGACTTTTATATACCGTGGATGGCGTTCGTATGAATACCGCAATTTTCAGAAGCGGAAATTTGCAAAATGTTATTTCGCTCGACCCATTCGCATTAGAAAATACCGAAATCTTTTTCGGTCCGGGTTCTGTTATTTACGGAAGCGATGCCATTGGCGGAGTGATGAGTTTTCAAACCCTTACACCGCAAGTTTCGCTCAATGATAAACCTCTGATAACGAGTAATATCGCAACACGATACGCTTCTGCCAATAACGAAAAAACAGCTCATTTCGATGTTGGACTTGGTTGGAAAAAATGGGCTTCGGTAACAAGTATCAGTTCAAACGATTACGGCGATTTGCGTATGGGAGGCAACGGACCCGACGAATATTTGCGACCTTTTTATGTGCAACGTATCGACAGTTTGGACGTTGTTGTTACAAACGATGACCCAAAAACTCAACGCCCTTCGGGATATTCTCAAATCAATATGATGCAGAAACTCCGATTTCGCCCCAACGAAAATTGGGATTTGCAGTACGGTTTTCATTATTCCGAAACATCAGAATACTCACGCTACGACCGCCATATCCGCTATAAAAATGGACTTCCTCGCTACGGCGAATGGGCTTACGGTCCGCAAAAGTGGACGATGAATAATTTAAACATCACACATTCTAAAAATTATCTCCTTTTCGACCAAGTCAGCTTGCGTTTGGCTCAGCAATATTTTGAAGAAAGTCGTATCAGCCGCGATATGAATAAACCGGAACGCGAAACACGTATCGAAAAAGTTGATGCCTATTCGGGCAATCTCGATTTTACAAAATCTTTGGGGACAAAAAATAATCTGTTTTATGGTTTTGAAATGATTTTAAATAATGTCGCTTCTTCGGGTGTCGATGAAAATATCGACACAAACGAAAAAATGCCGGGTGCAAGTCGATATCCTCAATCTACTTGGGCATCTTTTGGGGTTTATCTTTCAGATCAATATCAAATGACCGATAAGTTGCTCATACAAGCCGGATTACGGTACAATCAATTTAACTTAGATGCCGATTTCGATACCACTTTCTATCCATTTCCGTTTACCAAAGCCGAACTAAATAATGGATCGCTCACCGGCAGTTTGGGCTTTGTTTTTCGACCGACAGACAAGTGGGTTTTCAGCCTGAATGCCGCAACTGCATTTCGTTCGCCTAATGTTGATGATATTGGCAAGGTGTTCGATTCCGAACCCGGTGCGGTTACTGTTCCAAACCCAAATCTCGAAGCTGAATATGCTTACAATATTGATGCAAGTGCGGCTAAAATGTTCGGTAATTTTTTGAAAATCGACCTCACCGGATATTATACTATTTTAAAAAATGCCATGGTACGCCGAGATTTCACACTCAATGGTTTAGACAGCATCATGTACGACGGGGAGATGAGCCGTGTGCAAGCAATTCAAAATGCCGCTGTTGCCAATGTTTACGGCGTTCAAGCCGGAATAGAAATTAAATTGCCGCAGGGTTTTGGTATTTCGTCGGATTTCAATTATCAAATCGGCGAAGAAGAGCTCGATAACGGAACAAAAAGTCCTTCGCGACATGCTCCGCCATGGTTTGGCATTTCTAAATTGAGCTATAATTCGGGGAAAATCAGTTTGCAGTTATATGCAATTTACAGCGGAGCGAAAAAATTCAACGAGATGCCCGAAGAAGAAAAAGGAAAACCTGAAATTTATGCAATTGATGCTGACGGAAATCCATATTCACCCGCATGGTACACCCTCAATTTTAAAGCCATGGTTCAAATTACCAAAAATTTGAATGCAAGTGCAGGTCTCGAAAATTTAACCGACCAACGTTATCGACCTTACAGTTCCGGTATTGTTGCTCCGGGGCGAAATTTTATCCTCTCTTTACGATATAATTTCTAAAATATACTTTGATTGGTTGATTTTTTGATGTGCTGATATGCTGATTACTTTTAATATCAAAAAGTTAAACAATTTGTAAAACGCAATTTATGAGCGTGCTTAGTATAGAAAAGGGCGTTTCAACTCGAAACGTCCTTTTTTTCACTTAAATAAACAGAAAATGTGCTATCAAAATTTCTGATTAAAATAATGCGGTAACTCCAATATTTAAACCAAAACCGGTTGTAATACTTCTCATATCATCTGGATTATCTTCTTTGGCTTTTGTCGCATAAGAATTAAAACCTAAACCCAAATCCAAAGCAACATTGTCGTTGATAAAAAATGCTGCACCGGCACCTAATTCAAAAGAAAAATAGCCATATTTAGTTGTTGTTGTGTTGCCTAAGCTCGAATCATGGGTGTTTTTTGTACTTCCAAATCCAATACCGGTATAACCGAAAGGTTTAATTTTTCCACTACCAATATAGTATCGAACAAAAGGTGCAAAACCTGCTGAAAAATATTTGTATTTGTCAGGGTCATCATTGGATTCTTCCATAGAATTAAATGAAATAGGAAGACTTGCTCCGACTGCTAAATTATCAATTACAAAAAATCCAATTTGAGGACTGAAATTGAAATTCAAATACGAATAACTGTCATTACTCGAATTGTTGTCTTTATATTTATTTTTGCCGAACACGGTTGTCATGTCGCTGGCACCGCCTAACAGAAATTTTCCTTGGTCTGTTTGCCCGAAAGTTTCGATTGAAAGTGCAATCAATACTACTAAAATTGAGGTTTTCAATAAATTTTTCATTTTTATATTGTGATATTTTGCCTACTCTAAGGTTTTCAGCTTCCCCGTTTGAAATGTAAACTTAACAATAAAAAAATTAAATAATTGTTTCATTTTAATAAAATTATTTTGAAAAAAGTTTTGCAATAATATCTTTTCGGTTGAGAGCTTGTAATTTTTTCATAATCTGATTTCTAAATTCGCTTTTGTACCAAAAGAAAAACATGTGTTGCGAAAGTTTTTCTTCTTTCGTTCGTGCCGTGTAAACTTTTTCGAGCGTGTAGGGGTGAACGCCTGAGTAATACATAACCGATGACGCTGTGAGCGGAGTGGGAGTGAGGTCTTGGATTTGTTCGAGGCGAAAATTCAGAGCTTTCGTTTCGGCGGCTAATTCTGCCATATCTTCGTCGGTGCTTCCGGGGTGGCTCGAAATAAAATACGGAATCAATTGTTGTTTTGTACCGTTTTCGATGTTGATTTTGTCGAACACTTTTTTGAAAATATAGAACAATTTGAACGATGGTTTACGCATCGTTTTCAACACTCGTTCTGCCGTGTGTTCCGGGGCAATTTTGAGGCGACCGGAAACATGGTATTTAATCAATTCTTCGGCATAACGCAATTTATCTCCCTTTATTTGATTTTCGGCATCAATCAGCAAATCGTAACGTATTCCGCTTCCGATAGTTGCCATTTTTACCAAAGGATTTTTTCTCACTTTTTGATATAAATCCGTTAAAGCATCGTGATTGGTATTCAGGTTTTTACAAATTTTAGGGAAAATGCACGATGGGCGTTCGCAGGTTTCGCAAATCGATAAATCGTGTCCTTGCATTCGGTACATATTTGCCGAAGGTCCGCCCAAATCGGTGATATGTCCTTTGAAATCGGACATCTTTGTAATTTCATCAACTTCATTCAAAATAGATTTTTCGGACCTGTTAATCACAAATTTTCCTTGATGTGCCGAAATAGTACAAAAACTGCAACCACCGAAACACCCTCGATGTGTGTTCACCGAGAATTTAATCATCTCATAAGCAGGAATTTTTCCTCGTTTTTCGTATTTTGGGTGCGGCAATCGAGTGTAAGGCAAATCGTAAACCTTATCTGCTTCTTTCTCAGAAAGCTTGCTGTACGGCGGATTTACAATTATCGACTTATTTTGTACTTTTTGTATAAGACGTTTGGCATGAAGTTTGTTACTCTGAATTTCAATATGTTTGAAGTTTTCGGCAAATTTAATTTTGTCGGCCAAACATTCTTCGTGAGAATGCAGCAGGCGTGTTTCCAAACTTTTATTGCCTGCTGTTTTTTCGTCTTCATCGACGAGAAAAACAGTTTGCGGAACGGTTTGAATTTGGGGAAATTCAACACCTTTCGCAAGCAGGCGTGCAATTTCGATGACGGCATTTTCGCCGTTGCCGTAAACCAGCAGGTCTGCTTTGCTGTCTGCCAAAATGCAGGGTCGCAGTCTATCTTCCCAATAATCATAATACGTCAAACGTCGCAGCGACGCTTCAATTCCGCCTAAAACAACAGGTGTATCGGGGAATAATTTTTTCAAAATTTGCGTATAAACAATTGTAGCATTATCGGGGCGAAATCCTGCAATTCCGCCCGGAGTGTACGCATCATCGGAACGCAGACGGCGATTTGCCGTGTAATGATTTACCATCGAATCCATATTTCCCGAAGTAACGCCAAAAAATAAGCGAGGTTTTCCCAATTTCTTGAAATCACGCAAATCGTCTTTCCAATTCGGTTGCGGAACAATTGCCACCCGAAGTCCTTCTGCCTCCAATATTCGCCCGATAACCGCCGCACCGAAAGCGGGGTGGTCCACATAGGCATCGCCCGAAAAAAGAATAACATCTAATTCGTCCCAACCATGTAATTGTACTTCTTTGAGTGTGGTGGGAAGAAAATCGGTGAGTTGATATGTTTTGTTCAATTTATTCTGATTTTATTTTACAAAGATAAATGTTATCAGCAAAATTTGTCCTATCAAAGTAAACGAAAATTTCTTTTTCGATTAATTGTCCGAACATATCTATATTTGTTTTTTATTAGTCGAAGCATTCAATCCTTTTTAAAGAAATTATATGAGACATTATAATAATAAATATCCGATTTACGAAAACATCGAAATTATCGATTTAGCTATTGAAGGAAAAGCAGTTGCTAAAATTAAAAATTCAAATGCCGAAAGCGGCGAATTGACAGTTTTTGTAAACAATGTAGTTCCGGGCGATGTGGTTGATATTCAGGTTGTGAAGCGAAAAAAAAATTATCGCGAAGCAAAACCTGTTCGATTTATACATTATTCCGAAAAACGAACGAAGCCTTTCTGCAAACATTTTGATGTTTGCGGAGGTTGCACACGACAAAATCTCAGTTATACCGACCAGCTTTTTTACAAACACCGGCAAGTTGTTGAAACCCTCAAACGGATTGGAAAGGTTACTGATGCCGAGGTTTTACCCATACTTGGCTCGGAAGAATTGACACACTATCGAAACAAATTGGAATACACTTTTTCCAACAAACGTTGGCTCACCGATGCCGAAAAGGGAAACGATGTTTCGGACTCACAAAATGCTTTGGGTTACCACATTCCGGGGCGATTTGATAAGGTTCTTGATATCGAAGAGTGTTTTTTGCAATCCAAACCTTCCGATGAAATTCGTAACGAAGTGAAACGTTTTTGTATCGAAAATGATTTTGAATTTTTCGACCTCAAACAAGTCAGCGGATTTTTGCGAAACCTCATTATTCGCACGCCTGATTCGGGCGAAGTGATGGTGATTGTATCTTTTTTCAATGAAATGAAAGAACATCGTGAGTTGCTTTTAAATTTTATCGCCGAACGTTTTCCCGAAATTACGTCCTTGATGTATGTTATCAACCCCAAAAGCAACGATACGATTCTCGATTTGGATATTATTTTGTACAAAGGCAAAGACCATTTTTTTGAAGAAATGGAAGGTTTGAAGTTTAAAGTTGGTCCAAAATCGTTTTATCAAACCAACTCAAAACAGGCTTATCAATTGTATAAAAAGATACGAGAATTTGCAGAATTTAAAGGCACGGAAATTGTTTACGATTTATATACCGGAACCGGAACTATTGCAAATTTTGTGGCACGAAATGTGAAACATGTCATTGGTTTAGAATACGTACCCGAAGCAATCGAAGATGCTAAAATCAATTCAAAAATAAACAATATCGAGAATACTGAATTTTATGCCGGAGATATGAAAGATATTTTAACACAAAATTTTATTGCAGAAAAAGGCAGACCGGATATTATTTTGCTCGACCCGCCGCGTGCAGGTTTGCATCCCAAAGTTGTGGAAACAGTATTGGAAGCCGAGCCCGAAAAAATTGTTTATGTGAGTTGTAATCCTGCCACGCAAGCTCGTGATATTCAATTGTTTGGCGAAAAATATAAAACCGTAAAATTTCAACCCGTTGATATGTTTCCGCACACACACCATGTAGAAAATATCGCACTCTTGGTGAAATTATAATAAAACGAATGAGTGTAATGAAAATATTGAATATATACTTTGATTGGTTGATTTTTTGATGTGCTGATATGCTGATTACTTTTAATATCAAAAAGTTAAACAATTTGTAAAACGCAATTTATGAGCGTGCTTAGTATAATAAAAGGAATACTGTTTTTCACTTTTAATTTATCACTTTTTAAATCATTTTTCAACAAAAAATCATATTTCGTAAAAAAAATTTCTTATTTAAGTATCAATATCTTAAATTTACAACCGTATCATAAGCAAAAAATATGACAGCCGAAACCGTTTACGAATTTTTTCAAGTACTGGAACGAGATAAAATCAGTTTCACATATCGCGGAAGTTTCAGCAATACAGCCCTTGCAATGGCTACCGAGCTGATAAAAAATAACATGGACGAAGAGCATTCCAAGTTGCGAAACAAACTTTCGTTTCTGATGATAGAAAGTTTCCAAAACATCGCCCGATATGCCGATGGCGAAGATTTTGATGAACCGACGGAAGAATCTGATTTTTTTATGACACGAAATGTGGGCAAAGCATTTTATATTATTTCAGCCAATTTGATTGATAATGATAAAATTGCCCAAGTCAAAGAAAAATTAGACCGCGTTAATACCTCCGACAAAAAAGAACTGAACGATTTGTACAAAACGGTATTAACCAACAAACAAATCAACGAAAAAGGCGGAGCCGGTTTGGGATTTATCGAAATGGTGCGAAAAACAAAGGGTAAATTGCCTTATGCTTTCGTCAAAATCAACGACGAACGTTCAATTTTTTTCATGCAAATAAAATTGGAAAGTGAAGAGGTCGATGAAAATGCACCCGCAAAATCTGATGAAAATGATGTAAAAATAGATGACGCCCAAAAAATTCATAAACTTGTAAGCTCGGAACGTGTGCTGATGATGCACAAAGGCAGTTTTTCGCAGGAAGCAGTTGCTCCGGTTTTACGTATGGTGGAAGACAATATGCACAGCATGAAGTTGAAAATGCAAAAAAAAGTTTATCACTTTTTGGTCGAAATACTTCAAAATATCAGTAAACATGGCTATGTTGTCGATAACGAGCGTGAAGGAATTTTTATGATTGGAATACGTAACGGACGCTTTGAAATAGGCACCGGAAATTATATAGACAATACTAAAACAGAAAATTTAAAAAGTCAGATAGATTTAGTAAATTCGATGAGTTTGGAAGAGCTCAACGAAATGTATCGTAAATATTTACGTGAAGGACGTATTACAGAATCCGGAAGTGCAGGTTTAGGATTAATTGATTTGGCACGCGAAACAGACGAAAAACTGAACTACCGGTTCATTCCGCTTAACGATAAATATTCATTTTTTTCACTTACCGTAAAACTTTAATTATGCCTCAGCCATTAACGATTGAAAAATCGAAAAATAATCCGGAAGTTATATTCAACAAAGAAGAAAATATTTTCAAAATTTCGGGGCGTTCCATAGTCGAAGACCCCAACAAATTTTATATGCCCATTTATGAGTGGCTTGAAGCATATATAGCCGACCCAAATCCGGAAACAGAATTCAAATTCGATTTAGAATATTTCAATTCATCATCGGCACGCCAAGTTATGAAATTGATTATGTTGCTCGAGAAATTGCATATCGCCGGCAAAAAAGTTAAAGTCGTTTGGTTGTTCGAACAAGGTGATGAAATGTCTCAGGAACGCGGACAGGAAATAAAAGCAGTCTCGAAATTACCCTTCGATATCATCGAATATGAATCGGACGATTTCGATTTATAATCAATCCAATAATTTTTTACCACCACAATTTAAGCAAAAATTTATAATATACGCATGAAATGTCCATGATTGTGGTAAAACACACAACGGCACAGCCCTCACGAACACAAAAAAATAAATAAAAAAGTGAGTAAAAGCATAATAATAAGAAAAAAAATCAAATAATTTGTTGGAAATCTGCAAAACGTGTGGTTTTGCTGTCACAAAAATATCTCGCCAAAATAAAATTATAAACAGATGAAAGATGTTTTCTATATAGAACCAAGTAACGACCACCCGAAAGTGGTTTTAGACAAAGCAAATAATACGTTTGAAGTCATCGGCAAATCCCTGCCCGAAGATGTGAATGAATTTTACGATCCCATTGTGGCTTGGTTACGAGAATATTCCAAAAATCCAAATCCCGAAACGGTTTTCGTTCTCAATTTAGAATATTACAATTCGGCAACCGTTCGTAAAATTGTCGATATTTTAGTTGTTCTCGAAGGAATGTACAAATCGGGTCATCAAGTTAAAGTACGATGGATTTTTGAAGAATCAGATGAAATGATGGGCGAAAACGGCGAAGATTTCAGGCAAACGGTCAATATCCCATTCGAAATTACATCATATCGTCAAGAAGAATAACAGTAAATATAAAATGCAAAAACCCTTAAAAATAAAGCCAACAGACGATTTACCTTTTGTATTGTTGGATTCAAAACAAAATATTTTCAGCATCACAGGAAGAGTATTGCCCGAAGACGGGAATAAATTTTTTGAGCCGATTTTAAATTGGATACAAGAATATGTTGATTCGCCAAATCAATCCACCGAATTTAATTTTCGTTTGGATTATTACAATTCATCAACGGCTCGAATGATTACCAAATTAATTGTCCTACTCGAAAAAATTCAGGAAAAAGATAAAGATGTTAAAGTCGTTTGGGAATATTTGGGCGATGATGAAGTGATGCTCGAACGCGGCGAAGAACTGAAAAGTATTTCGTATCTTCCCTTTGAGCTCAGATCGATAAAAAAATAAAAGACTGATTGATTCAGTCTTTTATTTTTTAAAAGCATTCCCGAAAATATTATTTTTTACTCAAATAATCGGCAATACCTTCTTGTGTTGCAACCAAGCCTTTATCGCCGCTGTGCCAGTCTGCCGGGCAAACTTCGCCGTTTTTTTCAAAAAATTGAAGAGCATCTACCATTCTAAGCGTTTCCGAAATGCTGCGACCCAAAGGCATATTATTAACAACTTGATGTTGAACAATTCCGTCTCGGTCGATTAAAAACAATCCGCGATAAGCCATCGGAGTTCCGATAAATTCCAATTCGCCGTCTTCGGAATATTCGTAACCGCCTGCCAAGACATCATAATTTTCCGAAATTGTTTTGGCTTGGTCTGCTATCAAAGGAAATGTAACGCCTTTTATGCCGCCGTTTTTTTGTTCGGTTTGCAACCATTTCCAATGCGAAAATTGCGAATCGGTCGAAACACCGATAACCTGAACATTGCGTTTTTCAAAATCTGCCTTATGTTCTTGAAAAGCAATGATTTCGGTAGGGCAAACGAAAGTAAAATCTGCAGGATAAAAAAATAATACAATGTATTTCTTGCCGAGATAATCTTCAAACGAAAATTTATCTTCGATATCAATCCCGTTAATAACTGCGGGAGCTTCAAATAAAGGGGCTTTTTTGCCGACTAATACTGCCATAATATTTAAGTGTTAAGTGATGATTTAAAAAATATTTTCAATGTGATATTCATGAGTCTGGTATAAAAATCGCAAATTTTGGAATCGTAGTCGCAAAGCGGTTATCTAATTATCTGTTTTACAGTATTTTAATGACAAATAATTTTGCATATATTACCGCTATGCGACTTTTTAAACTGAACAAATTCATAAAAATCAAAAAAAAGTTCTGCAAAGAATATATTCAGACACAAAAGTACGAAAATATCCCTATTAATAAAATAAAATTATCGGTTTATATACTATTTATGTAATTGTTTCATTAATAGTAAAATACGATTTTTATCTAGGTCGTTTTTCCAAAATCCGTTGCGTTTAAAATACGAGCCGATAATAAATCCATCACAAACATCATCATATTCGCAAATGTTTTCGGCAGTAATTCCCGAACCGACTAAAACAGGCAGATTTGTGCCGATTTTAACCCGAATCAATTCGTCTAAATTGGTTATTTTTCCGGTCGATTCGCCGGTTATTATTAAGCCGTCCGACAAGAAAAATTCTGCTGCTTCGGCAGTTTGCTCAATAGTAACATCGCCGGTAATTGTATGAGATGCGTGTTTTTTTTTGATGTCGGTGAAAATTGCAATATTTTCCGCACCAATTTGTTTGCGAAACCGCAACAAACTTCCGGCATCAGAATTTATCATCCCTTCATCGGCAATATGTGCGAAAACAAAACCTTCGGCACGAATAAAATCGATACCGGCAGAATGAGCGGCAGACAAAGCCGCACTATTGGCACCTGCCAAAATTTGAATCCCAACCGCAGATTGTGTCAAATTCTTAATTTCATAAGCAATGATTGCCATGAGGGCTGATATTTCGTGTCCTACTTTTCGGTTTATATAGGGCGTATCGTGCATGTTTTCAATCATCAATGCCGAAACTCCGCATTGGCGGTAAATTTTGGCTTCTTCCAAACTTTTTTTGATAATATCTTTTACATTGCCGCCATAATTGTGCGTTCCGGGAAGTGCCGGCACGTGAATCATTCCGATTACGGCTTTTGATTCACCGAAAATTGTTTTAAATTTGTTACTCATTTTAAAGTAGAAAGTTGAAAGTAGGAAGTTGAAAGTATAAAGTTACAAAAAACTATGTAATGGACAATTATCTGAATCCTTTAATTGAGAATTTTAGAGCCCATAAATCGTCTGATATCGCAGCCGGACAAAAACAATATATGCGTAATTTATTTGAGTTTCTCGGCATCAAAACGCCTTTGAGAAATGAATTGATAAAATCGCATTTTGCTCAATTCGGGAAACCTGATATCTCGAAGTTACACGATTATGTTCGCTATTTGTGGAATTTGCCTGAACGAGAGTTTGCATATGCCGCCTTTGCATTGCTTGAAACAAAACGAAAAAATCTCGAAATATCGGATTTGAAAATCATCGAATTTATGATTCAAAACAAGCAATGGTGGGATACTGTGGATTCGTGTGTACGATTTTCGGGTGCGTACTTTAAAAAATTTCCACATCTTACAGATGAAATTACAGGTCGGTGGGCAAATTCCGAAAATTTTTGGTTTCGCAGAAGTGCTCTGTTATTTCAATTGAATTATAAAGAAAATACGGATACCGATTTGTTGTTTAAATATATCAAATTGATGTCAGATTCAAACGAATTTTTTATTCAAAAAGCCATAGGTTGGGCTTTGCGACAATTATCAAAAACTAATTCGACTGTTGTTTCCGATTTTGTTACCCAAACTCAACTCAAACCGCTCAGTAGGAGAGAGGCACTGAAAATCATAAACAAAACAGACAATGACAATTGATTCGGTGCTCATGAGTACGGCATATTTTCCGCCGATACATTATTTTACTAAATTGGCTCAGTTTCCCCAAACTGTTTTGGAGCGTTACGAAAATTACGAAAAACAATCGTACCGAAATCGCTGTCATATTTTAAGTGCCAACGGCATTTTGCCTTTGAGCGTACCTATAAAAAAATCATCGCAGCCGAAAACTTTAATTATCGACACAAAAATCGATGACACCGAAAATTGGCAAATTCTGCATTTACGTGCTATTAATTCTGCTTACAATTCTTCGCCTTTTCACGAGTATTACATTGATGCTTTGATGCCGTTTTTTGAACGAAAATTCGTATTCCTGTTCGATTTTAATTTGCAAATAATAGAGAAAATTGCAGAAGAAATTGAAATGAAATTAAACATCGAATTTTCGCATTCTTATAAAAATCCAACGCAACACGAATTTGATTTCAGAAATACAATCCACCCCAAAAAAATTTTTGAAGATATTCATTTTCAAATGATTGAATATACACAGGTCTTTTCAGAAAAATTTGGTTTCACTCCAAATTTAAGTATTTTGGATTTGTTATTTAACGAAGGACCAAATACTGCCGATTTTCTAAAAAAATGTATATCGAAATAAAATGAGGACGGCACAAAGTCATGCCCACTTTTATATCGAATAATATACTCGCATTTTATAATTTTTTAATTTTCGGCAATTACAATAATTTTATCACCCTGTTCAAAGACAATTTCTTCGTCTTTTTTCGGATTCATCACAATTCCGTAATTGTGTTCGCTCAGTTGTGCGTATTTACCGATTCTGTAACCTACGGCGGTTTCATTTTTTTGCGATGCCGATTCCAGAATCGTATAAAAATTGACAGGCATCAATAATTTAATGTAATTTTCTGCTTTTTTCAGATAAATTTCCGAGCCATTGGCATCGAATAAATCATCGAGCACCTTCTTCAACCTGACATCTTCCGACAATTGTGTGAGCATCTGACTGATTAAATCGTCGCTGATAATAAAATCATCAGCTTTTGTTGCTTCGGCTAATTTACGATTTTTATGGTCGCACATTTCGCTCACAATATTCATTTTTTTGCCCGATTTGTCGATAATATCACGTATATGAAGCAGCGTAATTAATGTTTTTGCATCTGATTCCTGAATATCTTCCAAAGGATAACTCATCAAAATAACATTATCGAACGACGGAATGTTCAATTTTTCTAAAACCGATTTCGATGATGTTGATGCTCTTTCAATTTTCACTTCTTGTTTCAAATTTAATGTTTCGATTTCGGCTTGTATTCTTTCAGGCTTATCAAATTCCGAAACTACAAGTATTTCAGAACCTTGTTCGACATAAGAATCCAATTCCCTGATAAGTGTGCTGCCCCGTTGATTCCAACCCAAAATCAAATTTCTTTCTTTATGCGGCAATTCTTGCGGAATTTCTTTTATCAATACATTTTGGGTGATATCGAAATTGGAAACACCGGATAATATAATGGTGTCGTCGTCTTGTGAAATGACAACCGGCTCATCACCCGTCTTCAAAACATAATCTTGCGGAGGATTCACTTGTGCACTTCCATCGGCAAAGCAAATTCCGATAACTGTTGATTTTTGATATGCAAATGTGGCTTGTTTAAAAGTTTTCCCGATTAATGAAGATTCTTTTTGGATATATATTTCATCGCCTTCTATGCACAAAAGTTGTGAATAAATGATGCTTAAACCCGATTGACGACAGGTTTGAGCAGCGATTCGAGCCGTAAAATCGGAGGTCAATATGTAAATTGCTTCATTTCTTCCGGCAACTTCTGCTGCTTCGAGGTTGTTTTTATCTTTTAATTCTGCTACAATGTGATATTTTTCAGGTTTCCTATCCGGATTGTAGGTGAGTGCAAGTACTGTTTTTATAACAAAAATATCTGCCTTATCTTCGGGAGGCGAAAGAACAATGATAGATTTCGCAGTGTTTGGACTTACGATAGCCAAATCGTTCAAATCCATAGGATTACCTGTTCTGCAAATAATTTTTGTGGTGATAAAATGCGTGATATGTTGGCGAATTTCGTCTTCCATTTCAACCTTATCTTTGGCAGCAAGGATTACGATTCGTGCATTTTTTTTGTTTTCGTTCGCCAGAATCAATTCCGAAAGGATATGAAATATTTTGGGTGTCCAGCCGAGAATCAGCGTATGGTTGGTTTCGAGAACTGTTGAACGCCCTTTGCGCATTTCTTCTATTTTTTCGCCAAGCCCCGAAGTTAAAACCCCAATCAGGGTGCTTATTAGGAATATTCCTCCGATTGTTACAACAGCACCTATCAATCGAGCATTCCAAGCAGTGTCGCTGCCAAGCATTCCGGGGTCGAAAGCTCGCATGAGGGCTTGCCAACTTGCTTCAAAAAAAGAATGTTTATGCTCTTCATTAAAATAGACTCCGGATACGATATAAATGACTCCGAAAATCAAAACCATAATTGCAGAAAGTACTGCCAACCACTTGATTATTGAAATTGTTCCCTGCGAAAGGGTGTTATCAAATTTGTAACGAAGTTTGTCATGGAATGGTACTTTTTTGTTCATAGTTTTTTATTTAAACTAAGGATTTTGTGTTTTTAGTGCATTTTCTTTTAACAAATTTTAAACCGGATTTACAATTTAGTAGTATTAAAAAATACGAATAACATATTCAATTATCGAAATATTTTATAATTTTGAAACATGAGTTCGGTTAAAAAGCTCAAATTTTGGAATCAGAGTCGCAAAGCGGTTATCTAATTAACTGTTTTACAGTATTTTGATAGCAAACCATTTTGCTTAAATATCCGCTATGCGACTTTTTAAACTGAACTCAAACATATCAAAAAAAAATTGTTACAGACACAAAATCTCATACTCAAAAATTATGTACAAAGACGATTTATTGAAAGGCAAAACCATTATCGTAACAGGCGGCGGAACGGGTTTGGGAAAATCTATGTCGCTGCGATTTTCGGAATTAGGTGCTAACGTTGTAATTACAAGTCGAAAATTGGATATTTTATCCGAAACGGCAAAAGAATTGCAAGCCCAAACCGGAAATCCGGTGATGGCAGCCCAAGCCGATGTTCGCAAACCATTCGAGAACGAAGACGTGCTTAAATTAGCAATCGAGCGATTTGGACAAGTTGATGTTTTGGTGAACAATGCTGCCGGAAATTTTATAAGTCCCACCGAACGGTTGAGCTATCGTGCTTTTGACACGGTAGTGGATATTGTTCTCAAAGGAACTTACAATTTCACTTTGGCTGCCGGAAAATATTGGATAGAAAATAAAATTCCGGGTATCGTTCTCAATACCGTAACTACTTATGCAACAACAGGAACAGCTTATGTCGTTCCTTCGGCTATCAGTAAAGCGGGAGTTGTTAATCTCACAAAATCTTTGGCAGCCGAGTGGGGAAAATACGGCATTCGACTGAATGCCATTGCACCCGGACCTTTTCCAACCAAAGGAGCGTGGCAGCGCTTGCTTCCCGACCCGAAATTTGAAAAAATGTTGCTCAATCGTATTCCGCTTAAACGACCCGGAGAACATATCGAATTGGCAAATTTAGCCGCTTTTTTAGTTTCAGATTTTTCCGGATACATCACCGGCGATGTCATTACTATTGATGGTGGTGAAACCGTTGGTACGGCAGGCGAATTTAATTGGCTCGATGCCATAAAACCCGAAGAATGGGATATTTACGAAAAAATTGTTCGCGGAAAAGAATAATCGTTTTTAAAAATGTGATACCAAAGCTATTGAACAAGGATTGCACTGATTTCGTGTAGTCCTTGTTCCGTTTATGGGAATTTATTCTTTCCGAATTTTTGAATAATCAATTTTTATAAGCGATGTCGGTTCATCTTCGTCAGAACCTGTTTGGTAAACGGGAATAAAAATTCCGGGATATTTTATGCCGATAAAATGAACAAAACGATGTATTGTGTTGATATAGTTCGTTGTTTTCAATTTAGGATTTGCTCTCAACGATGCAAGTATTAAATAATCAACTTTATTCTTTTCAAAATAATTCAACAAAGAATCCGGATAAACGGCATAATCGTTTTTATTATCTTTGCTCAGCATTTGATTCAGCTTTTCGATAGAATAATCGGGCAAACCCGAATTTGTTAGCATCGGCTTGAACATTTCGTCCTGTGCTTTATTTAAACTGAAAACAAGATATTGTTTTCCGCTCTGCTGATTGACTATTGCCGAAATATCATTAAAAAATGGATATAATTGTGCAAATTTTGCATCTTTTCTGTTATATTCAAAAGCGTAATGATATTTATGTGATTCTGCTTTTTTAAGATTGTCGAGTACTTCGTCTATTTGATAGATTTTTATGGAATAGATACCAAAAAAATTCCGTCCGTTTCCATAAACAAATGCAATTCCGGGTTTTCGACAAGCCACAATTTCCTTCTTAGGAATATTCTGCGAACTCCATTCAACCATCTCAATATAATGCCGCCAATCGGGTGTGAAGCCGTACAATTTGTCGCCTGCGATATTTGCTTTAAGAACTTCACTGTTTAATTTCGTTGCCTTTATTGTCTTACTTAACGATGGCATTATCATTAAAAATAGTAAAAATACCGGGATGATTCCCAATAACGGAAGTTTGTATTTCGCTAAAAAATCGCTTAATGCGGTTAATAATAATAGAACGATAATCGGAATAAAAATCAATATTAATCGATTTTGGTCCCACATGGTTTGTTGTGATATGAATGTAACTAACAGTGCAATAATAATATACAGTGTCGGAAATAGTAATTCTCTTCTTTTTTTATAAATAATAACAAGGGCAAAAAGAAAGGTAAAATATACAAGAATTGTTACAAAAAGACTTGTTTCCGATGAGCTTTTCCAGCCTAAAATGATAAAAAAATGTTTGGATAGATAGAGTTTTGAGTTTTCAATAAATCGAATTATAAACCCATGAAATGTTTCAAAACCTGCACTTTTATTGTACGGATTTATCCAAAACATTTTCTCGAACTGTCCTTCAACTCCAATGCCGCCGGAGCTCCAAAATATGAATTTATACAAGCTGTAAGGAAGATAAAATACTAAAAATGAACCCCAAGATGCCAAAATCTGACGGAATTTTTTTTCTGACAAATAATAGATACTTGCAGCTATAATTATTGCCCAGCCAACGTTTCGGGTTTGGGTTAATAGAAACATCATCAATCCGAAAAACAACCATTGTTTCCAATTGATAAATATTTTATCTGAGGTGTTTTTTTCGGTATCGTAAATTTTATAAAATGCTGCAAAAGTGCCTATTTGCAGTAAAAGATAAAAAGCTTCACTATATGTCTGGCTCGAAAAATATAGAATTTCGATACAAACCGAAGTGAACAAGAGCGTCATCATTAAATTTGCCCACGGAACTTTTGTGCGAAAAGCAAAATAAAAAACGTAGAGATGAGCAATTATCATCACGAAGGATAACAATTTGAATAACATCAACTTAAAACCAAATATTTTGAGAAAAAAACTGATAAAAATCGGATACAGCGAACCGTGCCACGAAGGAAAACTCACACCATCGAGAAATTTACGTGCAGCAAGCAAATACCAAGCATCATCTTCGCCGGTGCTGGTTTTAATATCAAACAGTAAAATAGAAAATAGTGTTGCTGTAACGAGCGATACAACTAAAATTTTAATTTTGTGTTTTTCAAAAAAACTTTCTATTTGATTTTGCTTTTCTTCCTTTGAAACTTTCGGTTTTGATGCGTTTTTTTTCATCTTTTGTGAGTATTATTTTCTCAATCTCAAACAGTACTCCTTAGTTTGAAGAGTAAATATATCTAGTTTTTTCCCAATAATATCTCGTTACCCCAAATTCCATGCTTATTGCAACTTGCCCAAACCGCAATTTTTTTTGCATCTTTCAGATTTGCTTTAAATTCGGTTTTCCCTGCCTCCGAATTATTTGCAAAAAGCCGATGTTCTAACACTTTCCCATCAATCTGCAATTCGATACAATATATCCAATGATTTTCTTCTTCGGGGTGAACAATGCCCTCCGAGCCCATCTTAACTGCAATTGTCGTAATTCCTTGTGCATCGGGACTGCCAAGATCAATTTCAGGAGTGTGTTTTAATTCGTAATTACTTGGTTTTGACGGATTTTGTATTCTAAAAGTATCTTTATTCCTGATTAAGCTGTCGGGAAATAATGCTTCCCCGGTCGATACTTCCTCAACAACATCATTATCAGATTGATTCGAGGAATTTCCGCAATTTTCAAAAAACAGAATAAACGAAAGTGCACTTGCAACAGTGAAAGATTTGAATAATAATTGTGTTTTCATAGTTTTTAATTTTTTACAGAGAAAACACAAATATAGAATAATTATAAAAAAATACTTTAATAAAAAAACAAGAAAAAATCAATATTTCAAATTACATCAATACAAAGTGTCAAATCATTAATTTACTTTATTAAATATCAATGTCGTTAAGTTAAGCATCTGTTCGGCTGAGGCTCTGCCTTAGTCGGGCTTATTTTGCAAGGCTCTGCCTTGCTTTGACAGGCAGAGCCTGTCTTGATAAATCGACTTAGGCAGAGCCTAAGCCGAACAGCAAATACAATTCTTAACGAAACGACATTGTATTAAATATGGAAAATATCAAAATAAATCATCTTTACAGTAAGTGTATTGCAAATGTAAATCTAATGTGAAGACTTTACATATTATACCGGAAATTATACAATAATTAATGTATGCTTTTATTGCTGTATTCCACTGTTTATAGGCGATACAAAATTTTGGCACAGAATTTGATTAACATATTTAACTCAAACAAAAAATCACACAAGGAGGACATTAAAATGAAAAAATCAGTTTTATTAATCAGTTTCGCACTTTGGTTGATGAGCTCGTGTACAAGCACCCGTGTTTCGGCGGGATATGACGATGCTTACTCAAAACAAAATCCGACGTATGCCGTTAGTTACGGCAACACAACAACAAACGCAACCGACAACTCGGTAACAACCGATGACAACACACCGGTTTTCGACAATTATGCCGAAAATAATCAGAGTGACAGCGGCATCAATTCTTATTCGGGTGAAAATAATGTAGAAGAAATTGCCATAACCGATGGCGACATTGTTATCATTCACGAATATCCTTCCTATTCGTCGAGAATCAGACGTTTTCATTCAAACGTTTATGTGAGCCATGATTATTACGATGATTACTATTATTACGGTGGTTGGTCATCGTATTGGTGCCCATCGGTTTCATTAACTTGGGGATATCCTTTTTATTCCTCGTATTATTATAATTCTTGGTACAGTCCTTACAGTTATTATGGTTGGGGATACCCTTATAATTACGGTGGAGGCTATTGGGCAGGATATAATCACGGATATTGGGACGGATATTACGATGGATATTACAACGGCGGCGGATATTACAATTACGGACACAACAATTATTATTCGTATAACAACGGAACATACGGGCATCGTTCGGGCAGAGGGAACAGAACCGGCGGACGAAACGATAACTATGCCAATAATACCAACCGAAACAATGGAACAGTCAATCGTTCCGATGTCGGACGAAACGGCTCAAACCGTACAACAGCGAACCGAACTACCGTGAATCGAAGTACCGTAAATAGAAGTGCACGTTACAATGAAAATATCAGAAACAACAATTCTACGGTCAATCGCAACAATGTTCGCGAAAATAATAACACAAACAATGATGTTAATCGCAACAATGTTCGCGAAAATAATAGTACAAATGTCAATCGGAACACTGTTCGCGAAAATAATAACACAAACTCTGATGTCAATCGCAACAATGTTCGCGAAAATAATAATACAAACAATGATGTTAATCGCAACAATGTTCGGGAAAACAATAATACAAACAATGATGTCAATCGCAACAATGTTCGCGAAAATAATAACACAAACAACGATGTCAATCGCAACAATGTTCGCGAAAATAATAACACAAACAATGATGTCAATCGCAACAATGTTCGCGAAAATAATAACACAAACAACGATGTCAATCGCAACAATGTTCGCGAAAACAACAACACGAACCGAAACAATACAAATCGCGAAAACAATAACACGAACCGAAACAACGGAAGTCGCAATAATGGAAGCTCTACATATTCGGCACCTCACAGCAACAGCGGTACGAGCAATGTAAGCAGTAATTCATCGAGCAACAATTCCACACCGCACAGCAGCAATCGCTCATCGTACAGCAGCTCATCAAGCTCTAACAGAAGTTCGTCATCAAGTTCAGGTAGTTCGGGAAGAAGCAGTTCTTCAAGCTCTTCGAGTTCGAGCGGACGCAGCGGTAGAAAATAAAGTAGATTTAAAATAATTAAGTTCAAAGTTTCAGATTTTTTAGGTCGAAACTTTGAACTTTTTTTCTGCAAATCAAATTAATTCATAAATAATTGCAATCAATATTAAACCAAAAGCCATGAAAAAAACATCATATTTTTTCACCATTGTATTTTTGATTTTCTTCACAAATTCCTATGCCCAAACACAAGTTGATGCTCTTCGATATTCGCAAAATATCTATGGAGGTACCGCAAAGTCAATCGCTATGGGCAATTCACTATCGGCAGTTGGTGCCGATATGACCAATTTGACTGTCAATCCGGCAGGCATTGCAGTTTTTAAGAAATCGCAAATGACCTTCACGCCCACATTTTTGGTCAGCAATACAGACGGAACCATGTTCGAAAACACCCGAAAAGACAGCCGTTTCGATGTAAGCATCAGCAACTGGGGAATTGTCGGTGCATTTCCCGGAGTCGGGCTTTGGAAACAAATCAGTTTTGGTTTCACCTACAACAAAACCAATGATTTCACTCAACAATTTTCGGTGGACGGAAAAAATAATATCGGTTCCATGATAGATTTTTTTGTGTATAATGATAATAATTCCTATGTCGGAACTGCCGGAGATATTGATCGAGCAAGCAAGTTTCGCGAAGATTTGGCTTATGAAACATATATAGTCAATTATGATGAAGATAATCTTGAATATTATTCTCATGTAACCGATGCCAATTTGTATGGCGAAACACAACGCAAAATTGTTACCCGACGCGGCGGCAGCGGTGAATACGATTTTACATTCGGCGGAAACCTGAATAACATTTTATATCTTGGCGGCACCATGGGCATTACAAGTGTTCGCTACATTCAAACATCAAAATACACCGAAAGTAATTTTACCGAAGTAGATGTCGAAGGAGTTCGTATGGACCCCGAAAATTTTGCTTTCAACGAAGATTTGACTACACGCGGCACCGGTTTCAATTTCAAATTCGGAATGTTGTTTACACCTGTTTCCTTTATTCGACTTGGCGGTGCCATTCACAGCTCCTCTTTTTACAGTATGCACGACACCTTCGAAACCTCGATGGAATCTAAATTTTATACTCCGGACGTTAACAACGATTATGATTACTATTGGAGTTCGGATCCAAATTCTTTCGATTGGCGATTACGAACTCCGTTTCGTGCAAATGCAGGAATTGCGTTTGTCTTAGATTCTTATGAAATAGGAAGTTTATACACTTTACCGATGACATTCAGTGCCGATTACGAATATGTTGATTTCTCGCGAGCCAAATTAGATGCCAATCCCGATGATTATGATTTTGTGAACGAAAATATTGCCATCGCAAATTCGTACCAAGCAGTTCAAAATTTGCATTTTGGTGCCGAAATTAGCTTTGGAATCATCAGCGTTCGAGGCGGTTATCAAATTTACGGAAGCCCCTACAAAGGAGACGCAGCGTTTGAAAATGCAACGGTTGGATATTCGGGCGGTATCGGTTTTAACGGAAAACATGTGTTTTTGGATTTGGCTTACAGTGCCATGCAAAACAACGAAAAATTCTATCTCTACGATGCCCAAGCAAATTTCCCGAACGACCCAATGGGAAGCGTTTATGCTCCCGAGCCCGTAGCCGATTTGAAACACATCAATTATTTTGCAACCATGACTTTGGGAGTCAGATTTTAAAGTTCTTTATGAAAGTGTCCGGGTGAATTTGTAAAAAGTCAAATTTCAATATATGAGCCAAGTATAAAAAGTATAAAGTTTGAAAGTGAAAAGTGTAAAATTGTTCATAATCAGTAATTTATGTAAAGAAGTGAATTTAACTTAAAGTCCTTATTTTCAGCACTATAACTTTATATACTTTCTAATTTATGACTTTTTAAACTGAACTCATATATTATTCAAAATCGCTAAGCTCTTTTCAAGTGCTTAGCGATTTTTGTATGTTACATGTACTTATGCGAATCAAGGGTTGAAAAAAATCGTAAAATATTCTGAATAAATCTTTTAGGT
>DYMH01000029.1 GCA_020721645.1 Draconibacterium orientale | reverse complement strand
TGAGCCAAGTATAAAAAGTATAAAGTTTGTAAAGTGAAAAGTGTATATTGTTTATAATCAACAATTTAGGTAAAAATTCAAATTTATGTAAATGTCCTTTTTTTCAGCACAATAACTTTAGAAACTTTCTACTTTTTCACTTTTTAGACTGAACTCATTAATTTGTTTAAATAAAAAGCTGTTTATTTTTTTGAATTTCTCAGAAAATATTTTCCGAAAGGATTCATCAGGTTTTCAAAACCGGACAATTCACATTTCAATGAGCCCACGGGCAGTTTCATTTTAATAAAAACAGGAATGTAATTTCCGTCATCGGAGACCAATATTTTCATATCATCTTCGGTTTTAAAAGTTCCGCCGGGTTCGATATAAGGTGCGAATCGAAGGCAGTGAATTTTTCCGAAATCAGTTTTGTAATCTTCTGTTTCTTTGTATCGAATTTTGATGTTATAAATTTCATCATCGAAAAAAGTGGTCAGGACGATGATTTCGTCTTTTTCGATTTTGTTTTGAAAAATATACCTTCGGGCATAATAAAAAGCTGATAAAATATCGAATGTCGAAGGCGGAACGGAATGTGTACCCGATAATAAATCGAGAACCACATTGTCGCTGTGCCGAAAAAGAGTTTCGGTATATTTTCGGTAATCGTTTTCGTGAATGTTACGAATCGATTTGATGGGTAAACCAGAGGTAATGTCGAAATAACTTTCGTAAATATCTTGTATTAAGGCTATTGACTTAGTAATTCCGGTCGTGCCTGCCGTAGCAATTGCATGATAGTACACATCGTAACCAACAGTTTGCATGCCCACCGTCATTTCGGCTTCACCGCCGTTAATAATACCGTAACGAACTCGATATTTGAGTCGTTCTCCGGGCTGAAATGCCGTATTGGTAATGTTTGTGAGAGTTTTTGCAAAATTGTCTTTTTCAATTTTTATACTGTCATTTTCTTGTGAATAAAGCTTAAAATTGAAAAAAAAACAAAAAACAATCAGCCCGATTTTCAACAGAGCAATTCTATCGATTTGCAAATTAAATGATGATTTTATTGAAAATTTGATTCAGAATTTGAAAATACCTGATTTTGTGATAAAAAGGAATATCAAAATTTTAAAATATTTATTTCCACTCTGCGGTTAAAACCTTCCTGCTCTTCGGTTTCCGGCATTTCATACATTTCTTTTGTGCTGCCGAAACCTTTGATTTGGATTCGTGTCGGGTCGATACCGTTTTCTGTTAAATATGTTTTGACCGCATTCGATCGGCTTTCGGAAAGTTGCATATCCACAGCCGTGCTGGGATAAATTCCGTTGGTGTGTCCTTCGAGCAGGATTTCAATTTTGGTATTCAGGCTCATCAGTCGAAGGAGTTTGTTTAATGATATTTGAGATTCGGGAACAATTTCCATATCATTCGGTTCAAAATAAATCGGTTTCAGTTCGTCTTCGTTGTACGATTTCTTGAGTTTTGTAAGTTGTAAATCGTAGGGTTTTGAACAGAGATTTTTAATTTCTTCGGCGGTGAATAATTTGATAAGCGGGAAAAATTTATCGGCATAAGCACACAATTCGTATTGAGCGTTTGCCGAATTTTCGTTACTTAATCCAATTTTCAGACTGAACGAGCCTTTCTTATCGGTTTCGGTCGAAGTCGAAATTTCCGGACTGTTGATATTGCGAAGTGTTACATTTGCCGTAAGTGTGTGGTCATTTTTTTGATTCAATACATTTCCGGAAATGGTGTAGGTTATAAGATTTTTAAAGACAATAGTATGCCCGCTGCCCTTGTCGTAAACATTGTTGAGAGCTAAATAATAGGTTTCATTGGTTTTTACGTCAATACCTTTCAAATATCCTTGCTGTTGCCCATTGAATGATAATCCGGTGGCACCCGAAAGCGAATCGATGCGACCGTCTTTATTTTCGCGGAGAGCAGCAATTTTCCCTTCGGCAAATTTTTTGCAAAAATCCGGTTCGTCTTTGAAGAGCATAAAATCGTAATTGTCTTTCGGATTGTTGGGCAAAATATCGAACAGCAAAATTCCGTCTTTATTTACCGTAAATTTATACCAAGCCGGGTGTGGTGTGTGCTGAAAACTGTTGGGTTTTTCCGTACCCAAAGCAACCGGTGCCGTTGTCGGTCCAAATCGCTGAAAACGTGATATATCGAGAGCCTTTTCGCATATCGAGGTGTTATTAATATCCACAAGTTCTTGTGCAGATACAGAAAATCCGAATAGTATCAGTAATAAGGAGCTTAGGAAAAGTTGTTTTTTCATTTTCTTTTAATTTAAAATGATATATACTCTGATTAGTTGATTATTTGATGTGTTGATTATTCCAAAGTTAGTTTTTTTTTAATAATTTAAAAAATCTTGATACTGTAATCTGCTTCTTCTTGTTGTTTCGTTTAAATTATTTCGGAGCCGTTTTATAAAGATATGCTCCGATAAATGTAAAAATAATATTTGGAATCCACGCCGAAAGGGCAGGCGACAGGTTTCCTTTTATCGAAAATTGCTGCGATACCTGCATAAAAAGCAGGTACGAAAGACTCAATATCAATCCAATTCCGATATGAACACCAACGCCGCCACGTGTTTTACGCGAAGAAATTGAAACACCAATTAATGTTAAAATGAAAGCCGAAAAAGGAAATGCCAAACGTTGATGTTTTTCAATCAGATAACTCGAAATATTAGTTTCCCCCCGCATGGTTTGTTCTTTGATAAATTGATTGAGTTGCAAAAAATTCATGGTTGCCTTGTCGGTATCGCGACGTTTGAAATCATTGGGGCTTATTGCCAAAGACGTGTCGAGCGACCTGCCGTGATACAGGGTTTCGTGCAAACCGTTTATTTTCCTGACTTGATAGATGTTGATATTCCACGTCCCTTTTGCACTGTCCCAGCGGATAAAATCCGACATCATTTTGTATTTTAATTCCTTGTTTTGAAATTTTTCAATCGAAAATTTGTAACCCGTATTGTTTATCGTATTAAAACTTTCCATAAAAATAAAAGTGCCCGGCTCTATTTGTCGGTGGATATTGCGTTCTTCGTTGTAATAAGTGCCGTTGATATAAATATTCTCGAAATTCAGTCGCACCTTATTGGCAGGAGGAATAATAAAATTTGTAAGAAAAAAAGAAAATATCCCCAAAATCAATGCCGAAAGAAAATAAGGGTACATCAATCTGTTAAAACTCACGCCACTGCTTATTATTGCGATGATTTCCGAATTTCCTGCCATTTTCGATGTAAAAAAAATCACCGCAATAAAAATAAACAGAAACATGAACAGATTAACATAAAAAGGAATAAAATTCAAATAATATTCAAATATTATGGCTTTAATCGGTGCTTTTTTTTCAATAAAATCGTCCATTTTTTCGGTTAAATCAAACAAAACTGCAATGCCGATTATTAGGACAATTGCAAAAATAAAGGTTCCCAGAAATTTTTTGATGATATATCTGTCTAATATTTTCATGTTTTTGTGTTATGGCTTTCGATTTTTGCTATCATTTATTTTATACTGCAAAGGAAATTTTTGTTTGCAGAAAATATACTTTGATTGGTTAATTTTTTGATGTGCTGATATGCTGATTATTTTTAATATCAAATAGTTATATAATTTATAAAACGCAATTTACCGCAGTGCATTGTATAATATTATTTGGTCTTGTTTTTTCGTTTCTTTTAACTTGATGAGCCAAGTATAAAAAGTATAAAGTTTGAAAGTTAAAAGTGTAAATTATTAATAATCAGTAAATTATATAAAAATATGAATTTAAGTTAAAGTCCTTATTTTCAATATTATAACTTTATAAACTTTCTACTTTCTAACTTTTTAAACCGAACTCACTTGATAATAAGCAATTAGTCTCATTTTTCTGTTAATTTGACAGCTCACAAAAAAATAAACCGAACAAAAGTAAAAAATTATATGATTTTTATCCACGTGTTGATATTTTATTTCGGCTGCAAATAGTTGTAATTTTTTGTCGATAAAATTAAAAATACTGACAAAGATAAAATTCAAAAGAATATCGTCTGACGATTTGTCAGAATTTCGGAAAGAAAATGTCCGAAAAATCAAAATATATGCCGATATTTCATGTAAAATTGCACAATATTGCTTCGGCACAATCCTTGAAATAAAAAGTGGAAATCAAGAAATAATCAATTTAAAATATTCTATAAAATGGGAAAAATAATCGGAATCGACTTAGGCACAACAAATTCTTGTGTGTCTGTCATGGAAGGAAATGAAGCTGTTGTAATACCCAACAGCGAAGGAAAACGAACAACACCTTCAATCGTTGCATTCATCGAAGGCGGCGAAAGAAAGGTCGGCGACCCGGCAAAACGTCAGGCAATAACCAATCCAAAAAACACCATTTCGTCTATCAAAAGACTTATGGGCGAAAATTATGATAACGTTTTGACAGAAATTAAACGCGTTCCGTATGATGTTGTCAAAGGCGATAACAATACTCCGCGCGTAAAAATCGGAGACAGACTTTATTCTCCGCAGGAAATTTCGGCGATTGTTTTACAAAAAATGAAAAAAACTGCCGAAGACTATCTCGGACAAGAAGTTACCGATGCTGTTATTACAGTTCCTGCATATTTCAGCGATTCGCAACGCCAAGCAACAAAAGAAGCCGGAGAAATTGCAGGATTAAATGTTCGCAGAATCATTAACGAACCCACAGCTGCATCGTTAGCTTATGGAATCGACAAAAAAGGCAAAGACGAAACCATTGCAGTATTCGACTTGGGTGGAGGTACCTTCGATATTTCGATACTCGAATTGGGCGACGGCGTTTTTGAAGTAAAATCAACCAACGGCGATACTCATTTGGGAGGCGATGATTTCGATCAGGTCATTATCGATTGGCTTGCCGAAGAATTTTTAAATGATGAAAGGATCGACCTGCGAAGAGACCCCATGGCTTTGCAACGCTTGAAAGAAGCTGCCGAAAAAGCGAAAATCGAATTATCAAGTTCAACATCAACCGAAATAAATTTACCATATATCATGCCGGTGGACGGCATTCCGAAACATTTGGTTCGCACCTTATCGCGTGCAAAATTTGAACAATTGGCTGACAAACTCATTCAAAAAGTCCTCGAACCCTGTCGATTGGCTTTAAAAGATGCCGGATTAACAACTGCCGATATCGACGAAGTCATCTTAGTCGGAGGTTCGACTCGTATGCCCTCAATTCAGGCAAAAGTAGAAGAATTTTTCGGTAAAGTACCTTCAAAAGGTGTCAATCCCGATGAAGTCGTTGCTGTCGGAGCCGCAATTCAAGGAGGTGTACTGTCAGGCGATGTTACAGATGTCCTTTTGTTAGATGTAACACCACTATCCTTAGGAATCGAAACCATGGGAAGTGTGATGACACGTTTGATAGAATCTAACACCACAATACCTACAAAAAAATCGGAAACATTCACAACAGCCGTTGATAATCAACCTTCGGTCGAAATTCATATCCTGCAAGGCGAACGTCCTATGGCACGCGATAACAAAACCATCGGAAAATTCCATTTGGATAATATTCCGCCCGCACCACGCGGTGTTCCTCAAATTGAAGTTACTTTCGATATCGATGCCAACGGAATTTTAAATGTATCGGCAAAAGATAAAGGAACCGGCAAAGTACAAAGTATCAGAATAGAAGCTTCTTCGGGGCTTACAGATGCCGAAATTCAACGTATGCGAGATGAAGCAAAAGCAAATGCCGAAACCGACAAAAAAGAAAAAGAACGCATCGACAAATTGAACCATGCCGACAGTTTGATTTTCCAAACCGAAAAACAACTGAAAGAATTTGGCGATAAAATTCCTGCCGACAAGCGTGCTCCCATTGATGCTGCATTAGTGAAGCTCAAAGAAGCTCATAAAATTCAGGATTTGAATGCCATCGACCAAGCTTCTGCCGAATTAAACAACGTTTTCCAAGCGGCTTCGCAAGAAATGTACAACCAAGGTGCACAAGGCGGAGACCAACAAGGAGCAAATTTCCAAGATGCCAATATCAACAACCCTTATGCCGGAGAAAATCAACAAACCGATGAGAAAAAATCCGATGGTGATGTAACTGATGTTGATTATGAAGAAGTAAAATAATAATTGACAATGGACAATTGATAATTTACAATGAATCTGATACTTTTTTAACAATAATTAAATTCAGCAAATAAATATATCCGATAGAAATTTTCTGTCGGATATTTTTTTGTCCCGTTAAAATGTGTAACTTGGCTTGCTGAAATATATCTGTTTTTTTGCGAAAAATCATGTAAAAAAATGGATTTTGATTTGTTGCATTTTCAAATTTTTACATTTCCAATCCGATTTTATGAAACGACCATGATTTTGGTAAAGCACAAAAGAGCATGATTATATTAAAAAAAATCAAGCTACCGATGCAAAGCCTGCTAAATGTGCGGTTTTGCTTTCGCAAAAATATGTAGCCAAAATAAAATTATAAACACATGAAAAAATCAGTACAATTCGTTCAAAATGAAAATACAGAAGTCTATGTTCTTCAATTTAAAAAACGAAATTATTGGTGGCTGTTGCTCTTTCTGCTCTTGCTTTTGCCCCTTTTACTCTTAATACGCTTCGAAAAAACCGTAATTTTCAAAACCGTTAATGCCTACGATGGAAAGGTTTTGAGCGGAACCGAGATTAAATTTGAATTTCTCGACCGTAATTTTTTCAGTTTCAAAACCCACAGTTTTTTTACGAAAGATACTGTTTTTAGACAAGATACTGCAAATGCCGAAGGGAAAGCAATATTTGCCCACGTGTCTTATTCTCTCTACACACGCTTGTTTCACTCATCGGATTTAGCAGAAGTTCAGGCTATTAACCGTTGTTTCATGGGCGACAGTCTGCAACCTCGTTTTTTTGATTTGAAAAACGAAAAAGAAACCCTCCTCAAACTTCCCGAACGCACGTACAACCTCGATTTTAAAGTGATTGATGCCGATGATAATCAAGTAATTCCCGAAGCAAAAGTCGAATGGTTGAAAGAAGACGGCACCAAAGTAGAAAAAACATCAGATGCCGACGGAACCGTTGTCTTTGAAAAAGTAGCATTTTGCTCCGATATAAAACTTGTAGCTCAAAAATACGGTTACCAAAATGATACTTTGGCAAACGGTGTTATCGTTGCACAAGGAGACCCGCAAAGCCGAATTTTAAAATTGAAACCTATTAAAAGTATGGTGAAATTTTGGGTGAAAGATTTGTATTCTAATCAATCGATACCAAATGTAATAGCCCTTTTAATTATCGAAAACGATACGGTAAAAATCAGTACAAATACAGATGGAGTAGGAAAGGGGGCTTTCGAAAATGTTCATGTGATAAAAAAAATGCGTATCGAAACAAAACGTACTTTCTATCACGATACACTGACACAAACGTATATCGTAGAAAAATACACGAAATTGACCGACAAAGAACGCACAATTTTAATGCGTCCCGAAACACAAAATATCACATTTAATAATATCGACGGAAATACAGGAACAGCACTTTCTGGTGTGAGCAATTCTGTAACAGTGAACGGGCAATCGAAAGGAACACAAATCAGTAATTCAAATGGTTCGTTTATTGTTGCAGGTGTTCGTGCCGA
Organism: Draconibacterium orientale; assembly: GCA_020721645.1. GTDB lineage: Bacteria > Bacteroidota > Bacteroidia > Bacteroidales > JAADGE01 > DYMH01. The sequence goes on along the minus strand of DYMH01000029.1, from coordinate 24,617 downwards.
TGAAAAAATCAGTATCGTATCGAGTAAAAACGGTTATGTAACAAACAGCAGCAAGGTTTCAGGAAAAAAACTAATTGAATTGGATACTCCCGATAAAAGAACCATTCCGCTCGGTGTAACGCCACCGCCACCGCCTCCTCCGCCACCGCCGCCACCGCCGCACATCAATCCGCCACCGCCGAATGTGGTGGTACGACCGTGTGATGCACCTCAAAAATCCGGAGGTTTCGGAACAACCATTAATGTTCACAGTTTGGGAACATCATCGCAATTTACAATTCGATGGGATATGCTCTCATTGCCGGACCAAATCACTGTTTTTGCCGGACCGAGTGCAGGCGGAAGGGTACTTTACGACTCGCAGGTAAAAATACAAGGCCCGGGAAGCAAAACGCTTTCGTGCAGCGATGGTTACGTTACCGTAAGAATGATTGGAGGTGGTTTCCTGACAGCTTGGGATTATAAAATCACGTGTCATTAAAACTATACTCTGATTGGTTGATTTTTTGATGTGATGATTGTGTTGAATTTTAAATGCTTACAAACATCTATAAGTAAACAAATTAACCGTTTTTAGTATAAATTAAAAAAACGTTCAAATTCTGAACGTTTTTTAATTTTAAAGATGTTGAAATTTAATTCATTAATTCATCATCAAAGCCACAGGCTCGCTCAAAAACTCCAAAATCGTATTCAGGAAACGGGTAACTTCGCCGCCGTCCACAATTCGGTGATCGACAGTTATCGAAATCGGCATTACCAAACCAACAGTCAAGGCATCGTTTTTTACAACCGGCTGCTTGGCAACACGACCGACTCCGAGAATCCCCGCTTGCGGATAATTTATTATGGGTACAGCAAATTTTCCGCCGATTGAACCATAGCTCGTTATCGTAAAAGTGCCATCTTTCATGTCGTCCATCGTTAATTTACCGTATCGTGCTTTTTCCGAAATGATTTGTAAGGAATCCGCAATTTCAAAAATACTTAATTTATCGGCGTTTCGGATAACGGGAACCGTCAAACCGCGTTCGGTATCTACCGCAATTCCGATATTGTAATATTTTTTATAAAGCATTTGGTTGTTTTCCGAATCCATTTCCGAATTGAGACTTTTGTACATTTTTAAGGCTTGGGCAACGGCTTTGACAACAAAAGCAAGGTAAGTTAATTTAACACCTTTTTCGGCAAATTTTGCTTTATATCTTGTTCGGATTATTTCGAGTTCGCCGATTTCAACTTCATCGAAAACCGTCATGTGAGGGGCTTTCTGTTTGGACAGCAGCATGTTTTTCGCTATCGTTTTACGAATTTGCGAAAGAGGTTCAATTTCTGTTAAATTTTGTTCTGAAATTATTTTATGTTCTGCAAGTTGTGGAATTGACGTTTTTTTCGTCGAAAACGAATAAATATCTTCTTTCATCACACGTCCTGCCGGTCCGGTTCCTTTTATTAGATTGATATCGATTCCCAAATCTTTTGCCAATGCACGGGCAACAGGGGTTGCAAGAATTTTTCTTTCCGAAATTTTATTTATCTCTGCCAAGCTATTTTCTAAACCTTCTTTTCCGGAAGGCAGAACAGCGTTATTTCCGGCAACTTCGAGTGTTCCTACCACGCCGGCACCTTCTTCTTCGACAGCCGAAAATTCCGATTTTTGAGCTTCCTCCATTGCCTCAGCCCCGGATATGCCTTCGATTTCTATTTCAACCAGAGCATCGCCTACTTTCACAATTTCTCCTTGTTTGCCGAAAAGGGCTTTTATGGTTCCTGTTTTGGGCGATGGGATTTCGGCAACAACCTTGTCGGTTTCCATTGTTACCAGTAAATCGCCCGATTTTACTTTTTGTCCTTTTTTAACAAGCCATTCGATGATTGTTCCTTCATCGAGACCTTCGCCGATATCAGGAAATTTGAATATATAGTTCATTTTGAATTGATAATTGACAATTGATAATTGACAATTGATAATTGAAAAAATAATTTTCTCATATCTTTTGTCTGTTAATATTTTACCGTTCGTTCGATTTCATAAAAAATTTTTTCGGGCGAAACCATATAATGATGCTCTCCTTTGGGCAAAGGGACAATGGTGTCGAAACTTGTAACACGTTTTGGCGGGGCTTCGAGATACAAAAAGACTTCCTCGTTCACTATTTGAGTAATTTCCGATGCCACACCAAAACTTCGCGGACTTTCTGTTACTGTAATAACCCGTCCTGTTTTCTTTACAGACTCCTTGATTGTTTCTTTATCAATGGGATAAATACTTCGTAAATCGATAATTTCAACAGAAATTCCTTCATTTTTTGCCATCACGGCGGCTTTTTGAACTTCGCGAACCATTGCTCCGTATGCAATTACCGTAACATCGGTTCCCTGTGATACAATGTGTGCTTTTCCGAGCGGAATCGAAAATTTTTCTTCCGAGACTTCTTGTTTTATTGCACGATAAATTCTCTTTGGTTCCATAAAAATAACCGTGTCGTTGCTTTCTATTGCGGATATTAAGAGACCTTTGGCATCGTGCGGTGTTGAAGGAATCACAACTTTTACGCCCGGAATATGCCCATACAGTGCTTCCATACTTTCGGAGTGATGTTCCAAGGCATTAATACCTCCGCCGTACGGAAATCGAATAACCATCGGAGTTTTGAAACGTCCTCGCGAACGATTGTGCATTCGCGAAGCATGCGAAATGATTTGATTCATTGCCGGATATACGAATCCGCAAAATTGCATTTCCACTACCGGACGCAAACCTGCAACAGCCATGCCAACGGCCGTTCCTACGATTCCTGATTCGGCAAGCGGTGAGTCGAAAACACGCTCCGCACCGTATTTGAGTTGAAGTCCTTCCGTAACACGAAACACTCCACCTTCAACACCCACATCTTCGCCGTAAACGATTACAGATTCATCTTCTTTTAGTTTGATATCCAACGCATCATTGATTGCGTTGACCATGTTCATTATTTTCATTTTTTTGTTTTTTATTCATTCTCAAATTTCCACATTCACATATTTTCCAATTTCCGCATTTTCACATTTTCAAATTTTCCTTCCATTTCAGAAATTTTTCGTGCTCGCGTTTTTGTTCTTTCAAATCTTCGGGCATTTCATCGTAGAGATAATCAAAAACATCATTCAGAGGATATTTCGGATAATTTTCGGCTTCGGAGAACTGTCTGTCTATTTCAGCTATATATTGTTCGATGAGAATTTCTTCAGCCTTTTCATCGATTAATTTTTTATCATTCAAAAATGCTTTTAATCTTTTCAGAGGGTCTTTTTCGTCCCATTCTGTTTCTTCCTCTTTGGTTCTGTACTTTGTTGGGTCGTCGGAAGTTGTGTGCGGGCCTTTGCGGTAGGTAACGGCTTCGATTAAAACCGGACCGTTTCCCGATTTGGCATACTGAGACGCATTTTTCAATGCTGCGAACATTGCAAAAAAATCGTTTCCGTCCACTTGAATTCCTTTTATTCCGTATGCAATTGATTTTATTGCAATACCGTCGGAAGCAGTTTGAACTCGAAACGGAGTTGAAATTCCGTATTGATTATTTTGAACGATAAAAATCACCGGAACTTTCCAAACCCCGGCAAAATTAAGAGCTTCGTGAAAATCACCTTCCGATGTTCCGCCATCGCCCACGAAGGTAAAAACTGCCTGATTTTTTTTCCGGAGTTTTATTTCGTAGCCAATTCCAACGGCATGAAGCAGTTGTGAGGCTATCGGAACCGATGTGGGCAACATATTTTTGGCATATTCAAATTTTGAACCGTCTTCGTATCCCATGAAAACGAGGAATATTTCTTTCAAAGTAGCACCTTTTGCCAGATATGCTCCCATTTCGCGAAAAGCCGGAACAAGCCAATCGTCATCTTGAATAATTTTTCCGGCAGCTCCGGCAATTGCTTCCTGCCCGTAATTGGGCGGATATGTGTAAATACGACCTTGTCGTTGATACGAAACTGTCATCAGGTCGGCAGTACGTGCAAAAAGCATATCATGATAGGCTTTCAGAATTTCTTCATCTAATAAATCCGGAAAATAATCAGTATTAATGATTTTACCAAAATTATCCATAATTCTGAACATACTGTTATTCAGTGGATTATACGTGTTGAACATGTTGTTTTAATTTAGATTGATTCTAAACAAAGATATAATGTATTTTTATTAATACAAAAAAAATATGCTGTGTAACATATTTATTTTTGCATATTATTAGATATCGGAAATTCCTTACAAAAAATCACTGTCAAAAATCTGACTTATATCAATATCTGTTTCTTAACATCTTTTTAAAATGCTAATTGTCTGAAAAACAAGATATATAAACAATAAAAAATATTCCCGAAAACGTTTGCAATTGTGAAAAAAAATCTATTTTTGCGTTGTATTTCAATCGACATGCCAAACACAAAAGCAAGCGTTAGAATACACAAAAGACTAAATAACAACCAATTAATTTATTTATTTATTATTTACAGTTATGGTAGAAAAAGTTAATAAATTCATGGAAGGCGTTATTGCCAAAAATCCGGGTGAAAAAGAATTTCATCAAGCAGTTAGAGAAGTAGCTGAAACTATAATTCCTTTTATCGAAGAAAATCCGAAGTACAAAACCGCCAAGATTTTGGAACGGATGACCGAGCCGGAAAGAACAATTTCTTTCAGAGTGTTGTGGTTGGACGATAACGGCGAAATACAAGTGAATCGCGGATACCGTGTTCAATTTAACAGTGCAATCGGTCCATACAAAGGTGGATTACGTTTTCATCCGAGTGTGAATTTGAGCATATTGAAATTTTTAGGTTTTGAGCAAATCTTGAAAAACAGTTTGACTACTTTGCCCATGGGCGGTGCAAAAGGTGGTTCGGATTTTAATCCGAAAGGTAAATCGGACAATGAAGTGATGCGTTTTTGCCAATCTTTCATGTCGGAATTATACCGTCATATTGGTCCGAATATTGATGTTCCGGCAGGTGATATCGGCGTTGGCGGTCGCGAAATAGGATTTTTATTTGGTCAATATAAGAAATTATCGAAAGATTTTTCGGGCGTATTGACAGGAAAAGGATTGGAATGGGGCGGAAGCTTGATTCGTCCGGAAGCTACGGGATTTGGTAATGTGTATTTCTCACAGGAAATGTTAGCTACCAAAGGCGAAAGTTTCAAAGGCAAAACTGTTGCTGTTTCGGGTTTTGGAAATGTTGCTTGGGGTGCAACAATTAAAGCAACACAATTGGGCGGAAAGGTTGTTACAATTTCGGGTCCCGATGGATATATTTATGATGAAGCCGGTATTTCGGGCGAAAAAATTGAATTTATGCTCGAATTAAGAGCTTCTAACAATGATATTGTTGAACCTTATGCTAAAAAATTCGGAGCAAAATTCGTAGCAGGCAAACGTCCTTGGGAACAAAAAGTTGATATTGCTTTACCTTGTGCTATTCAAAATGAATTGAACGAGGAAGATGCAAAAACTTTGGTGAAAAATGGAGTTATATGCGTTGGCGAAGGGGCTAATATGCCTTGTACGCCCGAAGCTGTTGAAGTATTTCATAAAGCAAAAATTTTGTTCTCTCCCGGAAAGGCTTCAAACGCAGGCGGTGTTGCAACATCAGGTTTGGAAATGAGCCAAAATTCGATGAGATACAATTGGACTGCCGAAGAAGTTGATCAAAAATTACATAAAATTATGATTGATATTCACGCAGCTTGTGTTAAATTTGGAAAACAAGCCGACGGAACTGTCGATTATGTAAAAGGTGCCAATATTGCAGGTTTCGTTAAAGTTGCCGATGCAATGCTTGCTCAAGGATTAGTTTAGATTTTATATAGTATTAAAAAAAACGCTCCTTTTTGGGGCGTTTTTTATTTTTGTTTGTTGCGATCGACTCATCAGTAGATTTAGTTTTAATGGTAGTAAAAAAAGGTCCTCGATAAGTAATGAACAGATTTATTTGAATTTTTAATGTCCGTATTCTTTCAAAAATCAAATTATTATTTCATTAACCATTTTATAATTAACCATTACTTATAAAATTACTGAAAAGCTAATGCCGAAGCCCCCAGAATAGCAGCATCTGACCCGTTGAGCTCGGAGACTAAGATTTTGATATGGTTTTTGTGTATTTCCAAAGCATTTTGAATGGCAGCCATGCGAGCAGGTTCAATAATCAAATCGCCGGCATTTGCCAAGCCGCCAAACAGGAATACGGCTTCCGGGCTGAAAATTGAGAAGATATCCGCGATTGCTTTGCCAAGCATTTCGCCTGTATATTGAAAAACTTTTATTGACAATACATCGCCTTTATCGGCAAATGATGCAATGTCCTTTGCCGATAAATCTTCGATGGATTTATTGCGAAGCATCGATTTTTCGTTTGTATCTGCAAGTATTTGAAGGACATTGCGTTTTATTCCGGTTGCCGAAACGTAGGTTTCCAAACAGCCTCTGCGACCGCAACCGCAAAGCCTTCCGCCCGGAACAAATGTGATATGTCCGTATTCGCCTGCATTTCCGTCGGCACCGTACATAATTTTACCGTTTACATATATTCCGCTTCCCAGTCCGGTGCCCAAAGTCAGCACCACAAAATCGTTCATTTCTTTGGCACCGCCAAAAATCTTTTCGCCGATAGCCGCTGCGTTGGCATCGTTGGTAATGGTAACGGGCACATCTAATTCTTTGCGAAACATTTCTGCCAGCGGAACAATGTCTTTCCAAGGTAGGTTTGGTGCAAATTCGATATTCCCGGTAAAAAAATTTCCGTTTGGTGCACCAATACCAACACCAACAAGATTTTTGCGTTGGTCGTTGCTCAAAAAATGTTTTATTTTTGTCGAAATTGTCTTTACAAATTCTTCAACATCAAGATATTCGGCAGTTCTTACTTCGCCACGAAATGTTATATTTCCATTGTTATCTACAATGCCAAATACGGTATTTGTGCCTCCAATGTCTATGCCGACTGTCAATTTATTTTCCATAGCCCAATTTATTTTTTTCGTACAAACAATTTATACAAATAATAAACCAAAAAAGCATCTAAAATTCCCCACAACGCTCCAAACAACACGTCGCCGGGATAATGTACGCCGAGGTAAACTCTGCTGAAAGCCACTGTCGATGCCCATAAAAGTATAATAATTGTGAAGATTTTATCCTTTATAAACAAAAGCGATAATACGGCAAAGCCAAAACCATTGGCGGCATGAGATGAAATGAAACCGTAGTGTCCGCCGGGCATTTTTAAAAGATGCAGTTGGTCCACAATTTCAGGGTTGTAGCATGGTCGCAAGCGTTTAAAAACTTCTTTAAACAGATGTACCGAGCCAAAATCGGAAATGGCAAATACGACTGCAAAAGCAAGTAAAATATAGAGTGAAGTTTTTAAAGAATTTTTAACAAAAAAGTAAACGGCTACCGCAACATATAAAGGAATCCAAACCGAAATAGAGCTCATAAAACTCATAAATCCGTCGAAAAATGAATTGTGGTGGCTGTTGATGAATATTAATAAGTCGGTATCTAAATTTAGTAATGTTTCTAACATTTTGAACAGTTAATATGAGTGTTCGTAATATTGCTGAAATAAAATTCAAATGTATTAATTTTTTCGACTTTGTAAACTTATTTTGCTTTAAAACAAAAGCCGCCCGGAATAATTCCAACCTGAAATGTATCTATTGGTGTGCAGTTTGGCGAAAATCGGTAAATATCACCGCGTTGCATATAATTTTTGGCATCGGCAACATATATATCCGAATTTTCGGGGTCGATTGCAAGAGAGTAAAAAAGATGGTTGTCGGACGGAATAATTGCTTGTTGGGGAAGAGAATTTTCATCAATCGCCAAACGGTAAACACCCGAAATGTTCGGAGAAACTGAATTGTTGATAATATAGTAGAGTGTGTCTTTTGATTTATTGATATACAGGGATTTAGGTGTCGAATGGGAATCTGTAAAAACCATTGTTTTTTCGGTTGAAAATGTACTTAAATCGACAAGCGAAATGGCTGCATTTACTTGTCCGTAAGGGCTTTCCGGAAATCCGCCGTCGGACAAAACCCAAAGTTTGTCGTTTTTATCCAAAACCATGCTGTTTGGTTGCTTTGTAACTGTTAATGAATCAGTAAGTTTATCGGTTTCCGAGTCGATTTTAAGAATTTTATCGTCGAACGAATGACAATTTACATAAACATATTTTCCGGAAATCACCATGTGTTCGGTTGGGTGTTGATAAAATTGCAGATTGTTATTATTTACATCAATCGAACCAATTTTAAACCCCGTTTTTGGATTGATAACGCTTATTGATTTTGCGTATAAATCTGAAATATAGGCTTTTGTTGAAGAAATGGGGAGGAAATATCGAGGAGAAGTCAGCCCCGTAATTTTTCCGATATATTTAAAAGTGTTTAAGTTGAGCATGTATATTTTGCCCGAATTATTTATTACAACAAAAGCCGTTGAATCAACGATTACCATCGATTGTGCAACATCGCCGAGCGGCAGTCCGTTTGTGTTATAGAAAATATCGTTTTCAACCGTTTTATTTCGGGCATCGTAAAACGAAAGAGAGGCGTTTCCGTACATGAAATTTCCTTCGTTTACAATAAAAACGCCAATTCCGTGATGTTTTAAATTTTTCTGAAAATCTTGTGCTGAATCATCGTTCATACACGAAACTGCCAAAAATATTGTTAAAAATGAAAGTGAAAAATAGTTATTTTTCATTTTTTAAAAATTTTTCATTCAGATTGTTTCTGAAATTTTAATGAGATTAAAAGTAAATAATTTCTACCGGGCATCGGTCGTTGCAAAACCGAACGATATTCTTCGTTGAACAAGTTTTCAACCTTTACTTGCAAACCTATCTCTACTTTTTTTAAATTGATAGATTTTCCAAACGAAACGTTATTCATTATGTACGGATACAAACGGTCTCGACGGGTTAAATCGTTTGAAGATGTTGTAAATCGTTCGCTGTAAAAAGTGTTTGTGTAATAAACAGTCCATTTTTTGTATTTGATTTCGATAATCGTATTAATCGAATGTAAAGGTGTGTAAGGCAATTGTTTACCGATAGACTCGTCGTTTGCGATACCAAATCCGGTGATATTCACGGATTTTGTAAAGCTGTAATTCAATATCAATCTCAGAATCGTTTTGGAAAAAGTAATTGTTGTATTATTTTGAAATTCAATGCCTTTCGATATAACTTTCGTAATATTTCGAGCCTCCCACCAACCTCCGGCAGAGGGCAACCATAAAATTCGGTCGGAAATATCGGAATAAAAACAAGCGAATGAAATAGAGTTTTTCAGTTTTTTTGCAGCAAATTCACCATTCAGCGAAACCTCAGTCAAAATTCCTTTTTCGGGTTTTAATTTAGGATTACCGCCGGGCTGCCAAAACATTTCGTTCAGATATGGCGAGTGATAATTTCGTGTAACACTTCCTTTTACAAAAAGTTGCATTTTCTTTACCAATAAAAAATCGATTCCAAGGTATGGAATTGGCAGAATGTACGTATTATCTACAAAATTTTGGCGTAACAGCACAGAGCCTGACAATTTTTCAGTAATTTGTCGGGAATAGGAAATGAAAAACAATTTTTCGATTCTATTTTCGGAATACCCTGTTCTTTTGATACTGTCGTAAGTAAGTGCCTGATAATAATTTATTTCGGCATCAGCTTTTAGTTTCGACTTTGTTGAAAATCGATATTCTGTCTGAATTTTATGATACCACACAAAATACGTATCTGTCGAATATACAGCATTTTGAAGTCCTTGCCCGGATACAAAATTTTGTAGTTTGTAAGAAGAATTTTCTACAGAAATTCCAATTCGATATTTTATACTTATTTTTCCGTTGATTCTTGAAATTTCAGCTGTGAGTCTTTCGGAAAAATCATTTTGTAAGTTGATGTTTGAATAATCGTTACCCTCAAAAGTATTCAATCTCGGAAGACTTCGCTTACTTCTTTGAATCCAATTATTTATCGATAAATTTGTTTTTTTTCCGATTTTCATATAAAATTCCTGTGTCGAACCAAAAATCAGATAATCGGCATGATTATTTTTTTGAGTTGGATAAATGTAATTACCTGTTGCTGTGTCGATTTCGGCATTGTTTTTATTTCTGAATTTGAAATCGTTTTCGGAGAAATTATAAAAAATTCCAATTTTTGTCTGAAATTTTCGATTCCCGATGCCGAAACGCAAAAAATCCTGAAACGTTCCGTAACTTCCAATTCCTTGTATAAAGGATAGAGTGAAACGATTTCCGAAATCGGCATAATTTTCAATATTGACCGAACCGCCGAGAGCTCCGGAAGAATTTTGCAACGAGCTGCCTCCATAAAAAAGTGAAATATTATCTGCGGCAAAGGTCGGAATCAATGAAAAGTCAGCAACTCCGAGCATCGGAGATTTAATACTTATGCCGTTCCACAGCACTTCTGTATTGCTTGCAGATGCTCCGCGTATCGAAACAGTAGAATATGCACCGCGACCTTCCGATTTGACAAAAACAGAACTCCCTTTTGATAAAATATCAGACAAACTTGTATTTATATTTTGTTGAATAATCAGCGTGTCGATTGATATTTTATGAATGCCGGCGTCATCGAGAGATCGTTTTCCAAAAACGGGAATTACTTCGATGCTAAGCGTATCTTTTGAGATTTGTGCCGATAAATCAACGCTTATTAAGCATAAAATCAAATTAATATAAATTTTTTTCAAAAATTAGTTTTTTGGTTCATCTGATGATGAATTTTAATTTTCGACTTTTTGTTTTCGATGTAATTGACAGAATGTAAACACCGGTTGCTAAATCAGGTATTTTTAATGATGATTCGCAAGCCGGCAATATGATTTGGTAGATACAATGTCCGTAAATATCAAAAATTTGTGCAATTATTCGACTTTCGGATTGGATTGTAATTGCCAAATTTTTTGATGTCTTGGACGGATTCGGGGAAATTTTAACCAAAATCTGTTCTTCGGATTCCGAGTTATCAGCAATATGAATTACTGCCAAAGCGTTTAAATCAAATCCGCAAGTATTGAATGGCGTGGGGAAAGGGGCGTTGATGATGTTCCCCAAAGCATCGAATTTAGCAAATTCGGGCAAAATACTTCCCGGAATATCTATAATTTTTACGTGTGTTATTCGTGTAATATCCAAACCGAAAATATTTTTCATTTCTTCTAAATCAAAAGGTGTTCCCAAATCAGGTGGGGCATTTCCTGCAAGATTATGTAATAAGTCGGGAGAGTTTAGCCCAAATGATCCAAGTTGTTGTGTATTTGGAATTTCGGTACGTGCAGGAAAACGAAAATAATTCAATCCATCGGAACTGACTTCGACAAATGCAGGTTCGATAAAATATTGACCGCTTTGTGTTAGTGATTCCATGGCGTTTTCAAACACTGCAAAGTCCGTTCCTTCGCCGTTTGCAATTGGGTATTGAAATGTTAAAACAGCCCAACCTGCATCACCCAAACTCACAACATTTTGAGAGCCGTCGGCGATTCCAAGTGCCATGGAGTCTGTTCCAAAAAATGCGTGATTTGATGTGATACCGTTTGCAGAGAAAGTTTCCGAAGTATCCGAAATGTTGATATAGCCTCTGTTAATAATGCAACCCGAAGCCCATTCCTGTATTTCGGGATTGTCTTTTGAAATGAAATTTTCAAAATTCTGAGCAGATAAATGAATTTTGAAAAGTAAAATGAGTAAAAATGCCGCAAAAACCCTCGTTGAAGCCATTGTATTTAGTGTTTTCAATTCCAAAAAATAGATTTTGAAATTATTGAAATAATATTGAGGCTGAGGAATGCGGTATGGGGAATAATTTTTCACCCGACCTTTCACCCGAAAGCCACGAAAAATCAATTATTAGGTAGGTTTTCCGGCTTTCTCGCTTCTCAAACGCCTTCCCATTTACTAAACAGTGGCTTGTGTTTGAAATTTTTTACTTTTACTGTGAAAAGTCGAGATTACGGCTGCGGGGACAGCTCCTGCTTTCAACAGGATTCCGTTTCCGAATAATTTTTTTACAAAGATATTGAAAAAAAAGAAATTGTCAAGTAGTTTTTTTCGTACAAAATATACAATTTTTTGAAAAGACAATGGTAATGTAAAGAGTGGTTAATTGAGATTATTGTAAAAAATTTTATTATACTAATGAACTGTAACGAAATAAGTTATTCATTTAGTAATAATTTTGCTGTAACGTTCGGCTAAGGCTCTGCCTTAGTCGAATATTTTAAAAGAGGCTTTGCCTCGAATAAATACAATCAAAACAAAGCGAATCTGTTTTTAAAAATAACCATGTTATTTCGTTACAAACCCTAAGCACGATTATAAACTGCGTTTGCAAATTGGTTAACTATTTGATATTAAAAGCAAACAGCATATCAGCACATCAAAATATCAATCAATCAAAGTATAATTATTTTTAACGCTGCGAAAATTGAGAAAATTGGATTCGGTGGTTAAAAATAAAAAAAACCGCTTACAGCGGTTTCCTTTTTTTAAGGGAATCGAATTAGCTTCGTGGTTTGTAACCACCTTCGCGTTTTTGATAACCGCCGCTTCCGCCGCCTCGATTGTTATTGGGTCTTTTTCGATCGTCTTTCTTTTCGAGAGCCTCGTTTACAACCATTTTTCTGCCTTCTAATTCAGCTTCGTTCAATTCTTCGATAGCTTTTTTGGCTTCTTCTGCGTTTGCCATTTCGACAAAACCAAAACCTTTGCTTTTTCCTGTGAATTTGTCAGTAATGATTTTAACCGAGCTAACTGCACCGTACTCTTCAAAAATTTCTTTTAAATCTGCTTCATTGATGTCATAATGAAGGCTTCCGACGAAAATATTCATAATAAATAGTAAAAAATTAATAAAATGTGATTCGCAAAGATAACTTTATTTTTCTGAAAAAAAGTTTTTTTTGATTATTTTTTATTTTTTTATGAAACGAGTCGAATGGTTTAATCCGAATCGAAAAAATGTATCTTACTGCATTTTGAGGCCTAATTGTGGAAAATATTTGAGGATAATTATTTCGTAGGTCAAACCAAGTAATAAGAGTAGAGCAATTATTGCTAAACCGGCAATGAAGTTGATTTTCTTGTTGTTTTTTCGGATACGATTTTCCAAATTTGCCAAAACCGGATTGTCGGCTATTGACTTGAGATGAGCTTGTATTTGGCGTATTTCGGAGTTCATTTCACCGATATTGACTGTTATTTTGTCCATGCGTGTCGGAAAATCGACTTTTTCGATTTGAACCGAAAGTGCGGTGGTCGATTTTGCTAATTGAAGATAACTTTGTAACAGGTTGTTGATTTCGGTAATTTGTGAGCTGTGATGTTCAACTAAAATACCTACCTGCGATTGGGTTTCGCTCAACAGATTATGTGCTTCGGCACTGATTTGAGCAACGATTTTATGAATTTCTTCGGAGTCGGCTGCGTTTTTTTCGACAGATTTTTGAAAATTATCTTCACTATTTTTTGTTAATTGTGAAAGGTAGTTTTCAAAATGTCCTGAAATTTTCTCGAATTGAGCTTCGTATTTACTTTGCATAGCTTGCACTGCTGCAACGATTTCGCTCGATAATTTTTCGGCTTTTGAAATTTGACTTACCGCACTTCCCAAATTGCCTAATTCGGTTTGAAGTTTTATTAATTCTTGGTTTATTTGGTCTTTCATAATTTTACTTTGTTGCCGTTTTTTAGAATGTAAATGTTTAATATTTAGAAAAATAATGCAATTTTAAGAAAATTTTATTCAATTTTTAGCTCTTGTTAATATTTTAAAATTTATTCAAATATAATTAACGACATTAATACTCTTGATTAACATACAATCGCTTCATTATCAGCTTTTTTCTAAATACTAACTACTATTTACTAACTACTTTTTATTATAGTAATCTGTTGTAATAATAGATGTTTTTTTATAAAATTTATGCGCAAAATCCTTCAAGAAATGATTTATTAAAATTTTTGAGCCAGTTTGCGTGTGTTTTGATATATATTACGGGTTCAACAATTTCCTGTATTTCGCTATTGCGTTGATATAATTCTTTGAGGTATTGTGTTTTTCGGGCATTCAGTTCGGAATAATCCAATCGTTCACTCGTTTCCATTAATAAAAAACCTTCGGAAAGCCGGTCGTAAGCTAATTCAAAGATATTCTGATTTTTAAAATCAGACCAAAGATGCGTGTAGGCGTTGAGTAATAATATCGTATAATTTTTTTCGTTTTGTTTCAATAAAAATTCTGTGCTTTCTTTGATATGCTCACGAGTATCATTCGAATTTTTTGCTAAATTGATATATTTCATTACTGTTTCAAAGCTCGAAATTTTAAGGTTAAATGTGCCTATTTTCAGACTGGGAATAACCAAAGTATTGAGAAATTTGGCAGAATTAACTTGTTCAAAATAGCTTGTTACTTTGAAGTCTAAGGTTTTGCGTGCCGATTTATTTTGTGCGAGTGCTTTGTAAAAATCAACCATTTCATCGGCACAGTTGATTCTTTTTTCTAATATGGTGTCGTAAGTGAAATATATTAAGAAATTGAAACATTTTCTGATAGTATTTTTTCCGCTCAGGGTGTCGAAAAAATCGAAAAATGACATGGCTTTTTCTTTTGCAACAAAATTTTCGAGAAATTGAAAAAGTGATATTTTATAGGTTTCATCATCTTTTTTCTGAAAATATATTTTTACAGAATGTTTAGTGTTATCAATTTCAAAATTATCTATTATTTTCAATAAAATAAGGCGATGCAAGAGTGTTAATGTTTGATTTTCGTTTCGATAACGATAAAACATTGATTCTATGGTTAGAGGAACGTCTATTTGTTTTGTAACACGATTTGTATTGGCTGTTTTATTCAAATTTTCGATAAACCGAACATGATGGGTGTTGTTTTCGAGTTCAGATATTAAATTTTCTTTTTTAAATTCTTCCGAAATATTTTTTGTTAATATCTCCAATAGTTCATCGGCTATTTTGTTGTTTAAATAAAATTCAATTGAAGCTGTTTCACCAATTTGTATCTGCTCAAGTTTTATTTCAATGCCTTCATTATCAATATTATTTATCGGCTTGTCGAGTTTGTTAAAAATAGAATCTTTTTCGGGTAGCAGATTTAATATCTCGGATTTAACTGTATTAAGAATTAAATATGACAGGTGTTTATCGAAAACCGAATGTTCGAAATTTATTGTATCGGTCTTAAAATCAATATGCCCAAATGTTTTATCTTTTTTCAGAATCGCTATCTGATACGGATTGTGTGTTGGTTGAGAAATTAAACTGATTTTTTCGCCGAATGTTTCGTTTATTTTATTTACAATCAGTTGATTAGGGCTGAAATCCGGATTGTTGATTTGTGTCATCAACTCATCGAAAAGGATAAGTTCTTTTTTTTGTCCGGGATATTTTTGTTTGATTTTTTTTCTTGTAACTACGGCATCAGGTATTGTATCGCTTGCTTGTTCTATGGTTTCAGTTTCACCTTGTGATTTTTGTATTTCGATATTTTCGTTAAAACTCAGAGCTGTTTTATCGAATATCAAATAAATATAAGCATCGCTTGTCCCTCGACCGGCTCTGCCCGAAATTTGTATGAAATTTTCGATTGAGTAGGGCAAATTAAAAAAAACGATGTTTCGCACAGCTTCAAAATCTAATCCAATGCTTGTCGATTCATCGCAAATCAATATTTGTTTGTTGCCTAAGTTAAAATCGAGATAATTCTGTTGCATTCTGTCAAAATCCACTCCCGAAATTGGATTCATTTCGTTTTGCCGGCAGCTCGAATATTGAGCCGGTAAGGTATTGGGCTGTTGCGATTTACAAATCTCGAAAACTTTTGCAAAATCCGAAGAATTATTAGTGAAGATTATTGTTTTATCTTGCGATGCCGTGAGTGTTTTCAGAAGTTCCGACAGTTCTTTGAGTTTGTTTTGAAGGCTTATTTTTAGAGCTAAATCAATATCGCGTGTTCTGGGACCTTCATTTGCAATTTGGATTTTTAGATGATGATTTAATTTTATTTTATCGCTGATATATACAGAATCTGCTTCTATTTTAAATTTTTCGCCAATATCTTTCCGAACATCATACGATGCACCAGATGAAAATGCGTAAACCGGAATTTCTGTTTTTTCGACACCTTGTATTTGTTGATAAAAATTTGTTGCCAAATTGGCATACAGAACTCTGAAATCGTGCGACCATTCCGACAAACAGTGAGCTTCGTCTAAAACCAAGCCTGCAAAAATTGTTGATTTATTTTTTAATTCGGATATGAATGACCGAAACGATGATTCTGCAAATATTTCGGGAGTTGCAAGTAATATAAGTGCTTGTTTGTTACTTATTCGGCGGATAACTTCTTGTTTTCTATTAATTTTAAGTTTCGAGTTATTCAGATAAAAACAACTGTCGGGAAGATGTTTTTTAAGTTTGATAAATTGCTCATACATTAATGATTGCGTAGATTGTACAGCAATTGTCAATCCGGCTTGAAGCATCGCCGAAAACTGCCACATCATGGATTTTCCGGTGTTTGGTGGGGTAATAATTATTGTACTTTTGCAATTAAGAATTAAGTTCAGGGCTGAAATCTGTTCTTCAAAAAAATGCTCTTTCCTGAAAATGCTTTGAAGAAAATATTCGGCGGCTATTTGAGCTTTACTGTTTGTTTCGAGTGTTTGATACTTTATCGGGCTTGAAAATACAAAGCTGTGTTGTGTATTTGCCGAGGAAGATGAACGAATTGCAAGATAATTTTTTGCAGCATTCGGAATTTTTTCGTCATCATTAAAAAAACGGCTGAGCATCGAAAAATCGAGAAGTACATCAAATTCTCTGGTGCTGTGAAAATCTGAAATAGTGTAAATTTTTCCTTTGAAAGTTTTATTGAGTTTTGATTCAGCAAAATCGCTTGATGTGTATAGAGTAAAGTTTATTTTTGGGAATTTATATTCGCCTTCGCGCAGTGTGTAGAGATTTTCGTAATATTTTTTTAAGTCTTCAATAGCTGCAAAAGCTGCGGGAATGTCGCGTTCGATAACTGCTATCGACCATTTTTCGGCATTCAAATCGAGTTTTTTGCTCAATATCAATTTCAAAAGTGTTGCCTGTATTCGTGCCATGCCAAACGGACTGAGTGCCATTTGCATTGCATCGCGTCCGGTTTCACGTTGATAAAGTGGTGTTTGAAAATTTTTTTTCAATATTTCAAACGGTTCGATATAGGTATATTTTTGAAATTGTTTGGCGGCATCTTCTATTTTTCCCTTTTTGATGTAAACAAAATCGTATTTGAGCGATTCGGCAAGTAATTTCTTTTTATTCAGTGCAATATAGTCGGTTCCCGATTCTCCCGCCTCGGGGTTGCTTTCAACGATAATACCCTTGAAACCGTTGTAGGGGTATGGAAAATTGATAAGAAAATCTATTGTTTTTTCAGAAAATTCACTTAAAAGTGTTGAATTGGTATTTTGTAAAAACTCAAAATCCAATTCGGCTAATTCTTTATAATTTACATTTTGTTGTATTGATTGAAGAAAATGTTTTCCAAGCTTGTTGATAAAAATTTTTTCAATAATATCTTTATTGAAAAGGTCTCGTGCTGTGGCTTTGAAAACAAATTGAGAATCGTTTTTATCCGGTGAAATGATATGTAACGCCCTAAATATTGTATCTGATACTTGATTATTTGTAAATTTCCATTCTATTGTACCTTGTGTATCAATTTGTTTTTCGGTTGCTTGAAAAGTGTTCGAGAAAAATTCTTCGCCAAAAACACTCAGTGATACCGGCAAGCCGCGAGTTATCATATTGTATATCACTGCACTTGCCGGGTCCGGATTTTTATATACGAAAGATTCTTGGGTGTAAATATCGAAATAGGAAAGGTTTGCCCACAAATATGCCAGTTTTTCATCGATTTGTTTTTTCGTAAAAAGGCTTTTAATGGTTTCGATAAGGTAACCTGCTGCTGCTGTCCGGTTCATGTTTAGACTTTGGGGTATTGTCGATGTACTTCAAATTGAGAAAAATATACTCAATTGGGGTTTTTAATAAGCATTAAAAAGATCTATGAAATTCATTGATTTTAGGCAATAATACAAAATATTATCGAAAGCTAAAAATCATTAAAACCCTAAGATGCTGTTTTTTTTCAGAATTTTCAAATTTTCCTACTTTATTTTTCAAAATTAGATATTTTTGTTTTCATAAAGATGGGAAATTTCAAATCTTTTCAATTTGAAATTTGTTTATCAAAGTTTCACCGCCTATTTCGGATAAAACATAAGAAATACGAAAATTTGATTTTTCGGTTGTCATTTTCCCGATAATGATTAGCGAATTTCGACTTTCGCGTTGGCTCAAAATTACAAAATCCCGAGGAGGGTTGCTCAAAAAGAAGTTTGACAAAATGCGAGACGCTTGGATTTTGCTGTAAACGTTGCTGTTGTCCAAAATTGTAAGTTCGATAATATTGTTAAAATATCGCGACAATTCAGAGGCATTACCTTGTTTTACAGCATTTTGTATGTACGTAGGAATACCATCGGCGTGGGCGGCTTTCATGAAATCGTTAAACGCTACTGTGATTGTAAGAAACAGATATATTAATATTTTTTTCATTAAAAAAGTGCAAAATCTATTTTAACACACAAAAATTAAACCGGAATCCATTTTCGAAGGTTTGGTTACTTCGGAACAAGAATAAATCAAAAAAATAACCGTTAATTGTGTTTTGAAAATACTTTTTTAAAAGTATCTTTGACATTAACTTTGTACATGATATATGTTACCACAATTTGTTGAGGGGCATATAAAATAATCGCATATTCAAACGTTTCCGAAATAACTGAGTTTTGAAAATAAAATTGATATTGATAGGAAAAACAACGCAAAAATTCATTGATGAAGGCATACTGCTTTATGCAGGGCGAGTTAAGAAATATATAGATTTTGAAGTGCTTGTGATTCCCGAACTGAAAAATACCAAAAATTTGTCGGTTTCCGAACAAAAAGCAAGAGAAGCCGAAGCGGTTATTGCCAAACTGTCGAAAACCGACAAACTTATTTTGCTCGACGAACGAGGCAAAATATTAAGTTCAGTCGAATTTTCTAAATATGTAGAAAATCAATGGATTACATCTGTCAAAGAATTGGTTTTTCTTGTCGGCGGTGCTTATGGTTTTGGCGATTCTGTTTACGAGCGTGCTGCTGACAAAATTTCGATTTCAAAAATGACGTTTTCGCATCAAACAGTCAGGCTTTTGTTCATGGAACAACTGTACCGAGCATTTACTATTATTAACGGAGAGCCTTATCACCATGAATAATTTTATTGATTTTAAAAAGACGAAAAATTCCTTGTTGCCCCAACTTTTACAGTTAAAGTTTCTGCTGTTATTTATTGTTTTTTTTTCGCTTGCTTTGGCTAAGGAAAGGCGTTTGCTGTATCCGGAAGACTATAAAATTAATTCCGTAAAAATCGAAAAAACCCTCCATTCGCTCGAAAATCGCTTCGATGCGGCAGTGATTGAGATTGAAAATCAAGCCAAAAGCCAATCCGAAACATTTTCTGACAGCATCTCTACATTTCTTATCGACAAGGATTTCAGCGAATTATCCGACAAAGGGATACTTATTTTTATTTATCAAGACGATTCTCTTCGATTTTGGACCGATAATTCGGTAAATGCTCCCAAATCGTTGAAAGAATCTAATTTTATGAAAGAGGGAGTTATTGAATCAAACAACGGTTGGTATGAGCTTCGCATCAAGAATATCGGAAACCTCTCTTATATTGGGCTGATTCGATTGAAAAACAATTTTTCTTTTGAAAATAAATATTTGAAAAATTCCTTTCGTCAGGAATTGAATTTACCTTCGAGTGTTCGTTTATCGACTGTCCCGCTGGCACACGGGCAAAATATTCGCAACAAAAACGATGTCTATGTTTTCTCGATAGTGCCGTTTAATAGAATTTCGCTCAAACGAGATGAAACCGGTTTTACGAGCATTTTATTTTTTCTAAGTATCGCTTTTTTATTATTGTATTTCAATCAGTTAATAGAATTGATGCCAACTCTTAAAAATGGAAAACTTTACAGTTTTGCACTCCTTTTCACAGTTTTAGGCATACGATTTCTGATGTTGAAATTCAAATTTCCGGTTTTTTTGTATTCGCTCAGCTTTTTTGAACCCGAAATATACGCAGGAAATGCTTTATTTCCGCTGCTCGGCGATTTTTTGCTCAATGCCATGCTCATATTGTTTTTTGTGGTCTCTGTTTTCAAAATTTTCGATTTCGACAGAATGACGGAATGGGCAAAAAAAATCAAATTTCTGCCATATATTTTAAGTATTTTGGTAAGTTCACTTCTGATTTCCTATTTTTTATTTATCAGAAATCTCTTCAATAGCCTGATTATCAATTCAAATATTTCTCTTGAAATATATAATTTACCTCAGCTGGATGTTTACAGTTTGACGGCTTATCTAATTATAACATTGCTCATTGTTTCTTATGTTTACGTAGCCGACAATCTATTACAACGATTTGTTTCCGTTGTAAAATTTGTTGAGATGATTCTCATTTTTTTCTCAGTTTTCGTAGTTGTGGCTATTGTTGCTGTTATTTTCCTGAAAATAAATGAAATAAGCACGTATTTATTTATTTTACCGGCAAGTTCTGTCATTATCTACATTCGCTTTTTTGGTAAAAAATATAGATATTTTGTCTTTGTAATTTTAATCTTTTTAGCATCAATTTACACCGTTATTTTTGTAACAAACGTATCAACACAAAAAGAAAAAGATGTTCGTGCAAATTTGGTAACACAATTAATCGACGAACGAGACGATGTGGCTGAATTATTGATTCCGGATATTGAAAAAGCCATGAAAAATGATGATGTTCTGCTTCATTATTTAATAAATCCGGTGGATAATCAAGATAGCTTGATATACAGTCATCTAAATCAAAAATATTTTGTAGGTTTTTGGAAAAAATTTGATTTTGAAATTACGGTTTGCGGCAATAATCCTAATTTTCCTTCCGAAAATCAAGCAGATAATTGCGAAAATTATTTTAACACGAAGATTCTTAAAAATTCAAAAAAAATTAAAAATTGCAACTATAATTTTTTAGACAATCACAACGGAACCATTACCTACTTTGGCTTTTTGAACATTCCAAAAGAAGTTGATGAACGAAAAATCAGTCTGTATGTTAAATTATCTTCTAAGCTGATTTCCAAAGAATTAGGCTATCCTGAATTGCTTTTGGACGAAAATACCGTAAAAAATAGAATTTTTACAAAATATTCCTTTGCCAAATATCGCGATGGAAAATTGATAACACATTCGGGGATTTTTCCATACGATTTGGGTGATGCCTCCTTTCAAACAGATAAACAGGAATTTAGCAACATCACGTACGAAAAATTTGAACATACCGTCTATCGCCCCGACAGCCAAAACTGTATTGTATTGAGTATTCCTGCTCATCACACAATCGATTTGTTGATATCGTTTGCTTATTTATTCGTTTTTTTAAACATATTCTTGTTGTTTTCAATTTTTATCTTCGATGTCAAATTGATAAAAACTGATTTTGTGCCGGATTTTAACAATAAAATTCGCTTCGGAATGCTTTTTATTTTGTTGCTTACATTTATTTTTTTTGGTGCTGTAACAATTTATTATACGATAAAACGACACGAAGATGTGCAAAAAAAAGAAATGACCGATAAAATTCAGTCGGTTTTGGTTGAAACAGAACAAAAATTATTCTATGAAAATGAATTAAAACCAAATTGGAAGAGCAATAAATACGACCATCTCGATGAATTGATGATAAAATTATCGCAGGTCTTTTTTTCTGATATCAACCTCTATGACCCAAGCGGATTTTTGTTGGCAACCTCACGTCCGGAGATATTCACTCGCGGTTTAATTGGGCGGCAGATGAATAATCGGGCATTTACGCAATTGGTTTTCAGAAAAAAAACATTGTTCATACAAAACGAATCCATTGGCGAATTAAAGTATTCTTCTGTTTATATTCCGTTGAAAAACAGTGAAAACAACATCATTGCATATATAAATTTACCCTACTTCGGAAATCCCGAAAATTTGAGAAAAGATATTTCGGCTCTTTTAGTTACCGTAATAAATATGTATGTTGTTCTCTTGTTGATTGTTATCTTTATTGCTTTTGTAATTTCTTCGGGAATTACACAGCCACTCAGAATGTTGCAGTATAAATTCAGGGAAACGGAGTTGGGAAAGTTATACCAAGAAATACAATACGATAAAAAAGACGAAATTGGTGGATTAATTAAAGAATACAATCGAATGGTGCAGGAAATGTCGGAAAACGTGCGTAAACTTGCCGATACCGAACGCGAAAGTGCTTGGCGCGAAATGGCAAAACAAATTGCCCACGAAATAAAAAATCCGCTGACACCCATGAAATTAAGCGTTCAGCTCTTACAACGCTCTTGGAAAGATAATAAAGAAGATTTCGATATGAGAATGACCAAAGTAACAAACGTTCTAATCGAACAAATTGATACATTATCAGCAATCGCTTCGGAGTTTTCGGCTTTTGCCAAAATGCCCAAAGCACAAGACGAAGAAGTAGATTTGGCTGCCAAATTAGTTACCATTGCACAACTTTTTGAAAATACAAAAGATATCGACATTTCTTTGAACTTGAATCAAATTAAAAGCGTAAAAATTATAGCCGATAAAGAACAAATATCACGGGTGTTTATTAATTTAGTAAAAAACGGAATACAATCGGTTCCCGAAGGCATTCACGGAAAAATTGAAATTGGATTAACAGCTTACGGCTCACGTGTAAAAGTTACTGTAAAGGATAACGGAAGTGGGATTCCCGAAGACCGTCGCGAAAAATTATTCATTCCCAGTTTCACCACCAAAACAAAAGGTATGGGCATGGGCTTGGCAATTGTAAAAAATATTGTAAACAATTCCGGCGGCGAAATTTGGTTCGAGTCGGAAGTGGGAAAAGGAACCGAATTTTTTGTTGAATTTCCTATTTTGACTAAAATTTAAACAAATTATAAAAATATTAATTCCTCTGAAAAATTACAACTTATTCTATATTTGCAAATATTATTTGTGTTATATTAAAGAAATTTCGGAATGTATTTTTTAGTAAATCTGATTTTGATAATCGTAACATTATCAATGGGCACGGTATTCTTGGTTTTCCCTGTCCCGAATAGTTTAGGACTGAAAAGTTATAAAATCTCACTTAAATTCCTTGCATCAGCATATTTAATTATTGCATTTCTTAATTTTGTATTATTAATTTATGACCTCGACAAAAGCGTGCCGGAATATTTCAGTTTTATAAACTTGTTAATTTCATCGCTGCAAGCACTTTTATTCACGTTTACTCTCATTACACTTTTAAACCCCGAGTTTGTCGGTCGAAAAAGACTGACAAATAACTTATTTGCTGTTTTTGTTTTCCCGTTTGCATATCTCATCTTATATCTGGTTTTCGGAGATTGCACATTTCAGAATTTTTCCAATCTCAACACGTGCGTTCGCAAGCCGTCTTTTGTTTTACGATTTGTTTTCTTTCTGTTTTATTGTGCACAATTGGTCTATTTCGTTGTCCTTTATTTGAAAGAAAGAAAGATATTTAAAGAAAAATTAAACGAATATTTTTCCGAAACAACTCAACTTCGATTAAATTGGCTTACTTACGCATTCTTTTCAGCACTGCTTATCGGATTGCTGGCGTTGGGTTTCCAAGTATTTCCGCGACAAACGTTTGAAATACTCTTTCCGATGATTATAACGGTATTTTATTTTGTTTTTGCTGTTAAATATATTAATTACAACAAATTATATTTAATTATCGAACCTGTTTTAGAATTAGGAGAGCAAAAAAATAAAATTCAATCTGAAAACAGTAGAATTAATACCGTTTGGGGAAACTACAAAGCAAAAATCCTTTCCGAACAATATTATTTGATAGAAGGAATTACCCTCGAAGAAATGGCAAATTTTCTTAAAGTTGGGCGAACAACTCTTTCAAATATAATCAATTCCCAAGAAAACGTGAATTTTAATACGTGGATAAATCGTTTACGAGTTGAAGAAGCAAAAAAACTTTTTTTGGAAAAGCCCGATTTTTCTATAATCAGAATCGCAGAAATGACCGGATTCAGCGAACATTCAAACTTTAGTCGACAGTTTAAACTCATCACCGGTGAATCGCCTTCGGTTTGGCGAAAAAAAATGCAACATAAATTTGTTGTTCTTCAATAGAAAATTTTAATACTGAATTTATCTGTCATTTTTGTATGATTTGACAATAAATTTGTATGTATTGACAATGTATTTGTATGTATTGATAAGGTCAAAAAAAAGCATAATGCTTTTATTTGCACCAATAAATTAACGTCAACAAATAAATACAAATGCTTATGCGAAGATTAATTTTTACATTCGGATTAGGACTTGCTCTCATAGGAGCAAATGCCCAAACCGCAT
>DYMH01000261.1 GCA_020721645.1 Draconibacterium orientale | reverse complement strand
CACATCAACACATCATCACATCAACACATCATCACATCATCACATCATCACATCAACACATCAACACATCAACACATCAACACATCAACACATCAACACATCATCACATCAACACATCAATACATCAAATAATCAGAGTATATTTTTTACTTTTCACTTTCGGTTTTCATCAAACGTTTTCCGTATTTTTTTATTGCAATATCGATAGATTCTTCTGGCTGAATGATGTTATATTCGCCCCAGAAATTATCATCACAACAGGCGTTTATCTTTTCCGAAAACACAATATTTGTACCCAAACGTTCTTTTCGCGAAAATTCGGCAACATTGTTTTCGCTGCGGTCGGTAACCGCAATTTCGGACATGATAGTGTAATAGGAGTTGAACAGGCGTTTATTCCAATTCACTTTAAACGTAACTTCATTTCGAGCATAGTTGAAATAATATTTGCCGTCTTTTTCCGAATATTTTACGATGTAGTTTGTGTTTTCGGGAGTAATTTTCAAACCTAATGGTTTTTTACGAATAAAAAGTGCAGCGGCTTTGTTTTTATCGGCAATATTCAAACTAAATTCGGCAGCCGTTAAAGCATTCGATTTCACATCAATAAATAATTTACCGAAATACAAAGCTTGTTCAACAAATGTCTTTTGCTTGAAGGATACCGTGTAATTAATTTTCCCATCGACACTTGTAACTTCATCAATATTAAAGAGATAATTATTAATTTTATCGTCCGAAAATAAAACATACGGGTTTTTAATAATGTCCATCAGCAGGATACCGTCCGGACCGCCTTGCAATTTAAAAACAATCGTATCTTGTTTTTTTACATCCGAACTCTTTCGAGCTTTGTTCAAACGTGTTTCATCTTCTTTAAAATCATCAACATACGAAGCTTTGTAAATATCGACAAGAGCTTCCGAAATCGAAACATAACGTTTGCGTTGTTTTACCGTTTCCCGATAAAATGCCATCATTGCATTGGGGGTTTGACTGTAATTTTCCGAAGTTTTTCGCATCATATTCTCTACAATCATGTACGCATCGTTGGGGCGAACCGTAACAGCATCGAGCACAACAGCCGTTGCCTCCAATTTTACAACGGTTTCGTCGCCCGTAAAATCGCTCAGGCTTTTTATTGTGTTGATATAACCGATTTGTGAAAATGCAATTTGATGAACATTCAAACTGTCGTTCAATTTCAAAGTAAATTTGCCTTCTTTGTTGGATACCGTTCCAACGTTGGTGCCGATAGCCGTAATTGTAACAAACTCCAAGGGTTTGTTCGTTTTAGAATCCACGATAGTCCCTTTTATTATTGTAAACGGCACTTGTTTAAACATCAGGATTCCGTGTGCTGAAATTGCAGATGCCCACAACGAAAGAGTAAGGAGTGCTGTGAGGAAAACTGCGGTCGGATTTTTAAATTGATTTTTCATGGCTTGTAATTTTAAGGTGATTTTTTTAATTTCGTAAACAATTTTTTTGTCATTTATATCATAGACATTCGAGAAAGAAAAAACCCTCGATTTGATTTTGTTTAAATTGATATTTACAAATGCGAATCAGGGGTTAAAAAAAATCGTAAAATATTCTGAATAAATCTTTTTAGGTTTTATTCAAAATCCCCGACAGGGGATTAATATGAATAACCATGTACG
>DYMH01000152.1 GCA_020721645.1 Draconibacterium orientale | reverse complement strand
TTGACGGCAAAAAACAAAATTTCAAAACCGGTTCCGACATTCATCGGTCGGAACTCAAAAAATAATGACGGCATGGAATCAATAAAATCAACAATTCGTTTCCGCAACGAAGCGGAAATCGAAAACCTGCAAAAAGCCCGTGAAATGTACAGCGACAAAACGGACAATGATATTTTTAACATCGCAATAGATGTACTTGCGAACAAGCTGCAAGAGATGCAAAACGAAATTTCGGAATTGATTACAGATAGAGCCTTGGAGCGTGAAAAATTTCAGGAGTTACAAAAATCTGTTAAAAAATTATTTGATGCCGAAACTCAAAGTTTTTTGGCAAAAAATGAAATTTTTAAAAAAACTGAAATTATAAAAGAGTAAATGAGTTAAAATTTAAAAATCCTACCAAAATGAAAACTCCCGAAATTTATTATTTACAACATAAGAAAAGCGGAAATGTTGTGATTTTGGATAAAAACAACAGATTCCTGCAAATTATTTATCTGTCAGCCGGTATCGGTCGCAAACGTCGGTTGAAAAAACGCCGAATTATTGATTTTATGTATTCGGCTGCATACTTCAAAATCAAGAGAAAGGAAGTGTTACGATTGTTAAAAAAAAACAATATTTCACTTGATTTACTTTCTTTTCAAACTTCACTTTTTGATAATCAATTAAGTTTGTTTTAAAATGGAGCTTACAAAAATAGAAGACAGTAAACACCCAAAGGAAGATGGCGATTTATTGGGTTTTTATATGACAAATTCATGTTATTATTTTCAACAAAGAGATAAAAAAGGAAATACTTTTAACATTCGTGTTTCAAATTTCTTAATCGAAAGTTTGTATAATTTAACGGACGGCACAAACGACAGTATCAGAATTATAAAACTGCAAAGAACAACAAACGAACTTGATTTAATCGAAGTAAAAAGCAGTGAAACAAGCCTAAACACGTTTGAAACAATTTTGAAAACAAAACGATGCACTTTTAAGGGTGATACGAATCAATTGAAAACAATTTTTGAGTACATAATGGACAAAGAAAAAAGTGCAACAAAAATAAATTCAATAGGTTATCAAGCCGAACATAATATTTACACATTTTCGGAATCAATCATAACGCCCGAAAATGATGTTTTGAAAATCAACGAATTAGGCATTATTGAGTATAAAGATTCTGTTTTTTACCTGCCTGCATATTCACAAGCTAACATCAAAAACGATGCTTATGAAAACGACAGAAATATTATTTATCAAGAAAGCGATGTAAGTTTTCAAACTTGGACAAATTTAATGTATCAAACCTTTGGCAGTAACGGAATTATTTCAATACAGTACGTCATATTGTCTTTATTTCGTGATATTGTTTACAACGAACTTGGTTTTTTTCCGTTCCTGTTTTTGTTCGGAGGTTTTGGCTCCGGAAAAACTTCTTTGATGAAAAATCTTTTGGGATTGTTCGGAAAAATTAAAGACGGTATAGATTTAGGAAATACCACAACGCCCGGTTTGAGCCGTGAATTATCGCAACGAATCAATTCTTTGTATTACTTGAAAGAATTTACACTTGATAATGCCGAAATAGCAAACAAAGTAATTTTAACAGGTTACGACGGTGTAGGACGTACGACAGGCGAGGCAAACACAGGCAATACCACAAAAAAACACAGCCCAAAGTCAGGAATTATTTTTGACGGTAATTATTTGCCAATTCAGAAAGATGCTGTTTTCAGTCGTTTGATTGTTTTGATTTTCGAATACGATAAATTCACACCTGAACAAATTGAAAATTTCGCAACGCTCGAAAGTCTCGTAAAAGACGGTTTAGGACATATTTTAAAAGAAATAATAAAACACCGTGAAATTTTTAAAAAAGAGTTGAAAGAAGTTTACCACGATTACATTAAGCAACTCAACGAACTGCCTGAATTAAAATCTTTGCCCGAACGCCTCAAAAATCATATTGCTTTAATTGTTTCATCATATTCTATATTAGAAAATCATTTGGAATTCGGTTACACATTTAAAACCGTATTTACTGAAATGAAAGAATACACCGAAAAACAGAATTATTTTTTACAGGAAATTCGAGATATATCTATTTTTTGGCAGTCGTTTGATGCTGCATTGAAAAAAGGTTCTGTCGAAGACGGTAAACAGTATGTGATTGAAGATTATACAGATTTATGTTTTGTTTATATTCGTTACGAAGATTTATATTCTTTTTATTTGCAATACTGCAAAGAAAATAGTTTGAAATTTATTGACAAAATAAGTCTGAGAGAACTTTTAACATCAAAAAGCAATAAAAATTTCATTCCTGCACAACAAAAAAGCAGACCACAATCAAAAGCACACACTCATTTACGATTAAAGAGTGCATATAAATTTGAATGCTCAAAATACGATGATATTTACACAATTAACGGTGTAGAAATCAGTTTCATACAGCAACCTGTTAAAAATCAGCCGTTTTAATAAAAAAACCTTGCAAATGTCAATATATCAATATTATAGATTTGAAGCGTGTTTTCTGAAATCTTTTTCAAAAAAATGTGTAAATACTGTAAATCATGTAAATAAACTCTATAACTCTATAATAATCAATAAAATAAATATTTACAGTCCATTTACAGTATTTACATGTAAATAAAAAGGGGGTACTGTAAATGTACTGTAAATATACAACTATCAATATAATAATGAATTACAACAATTATTTACATGATTTACAGTATTTACACAAAATGGATATGTTATATTTTGGCAGAACATTTTAGACGTTAAAGCAGGTGTAACAAATTAGTATTCACTGTCTAAAAAGAAAAAAATGGATATAAAAGAAGCAAAATTAATTTCGATTCTTACATATTTTCAAACACTTGGACAATATCCACTTAAACATAAAACAGACGAATTTTTATTCAATTGTCCGTTTCGAGAGGATAAAAACGCCAGTTTGTGGGTAAACGACAAAAAAAGTTGTTGGAAAGATTTTGGAAGCGGAAAAGGTGGAAATATTTTAGATTTAGTTATGTTAATCAATAATTGCGACGTTTCGGCAGCTTTAAAATATCTCGACAAAACCCCGAAAGTCCGTTTTTCTCTTTTTAGGCAGTCGGAGGATTTTAAAAATATTATAGAAATAAAACATCAACAACCATTGCAAAACAACGCATTGATACAATATTTGCACGAACGCAAAGTAAACGTTGATATTGCAAAACTCTATGTTTCCGAAATTTATTACACAATAAAAAAGAAGCGATATTTTGCCCTTGCTTTTAAAAACGACAAAGACGGTTACGAACTCCGAAATAAATATTTCAAAGGCTCAACATCACCTAAATACTTAACTACTGTTAAAGGTTTACCCGAGCAGATAAATATTTTCGAAGGATTTTTGGATTTTTTAAGTTGCTTGACATTCTACAAAACAGAACGGTTAAGGAATCAAACAATTATTTTAAACAGCCTGTCATTTGTTAATGAAGTACTAAAATTGCCTAATCAAGTAAACTCGTTTCTGGACAACGACAACGCGGGAAAAGAAGCATTTCACTATTTAAGCCAAAAATTAAAAATTACAGATATTTCAGGAAAAATGTTTCCACAACATAAAGATTTTAACGACTTTATAAATAATATATGAAACCAAAAATAGGCAAAGCCGAAATAGCAGCAAAGTACGGAGTTCAAACCCGAACCTTAATACGTTGGATTAAACCGTTTTTAGCGGAGCTTGAAAATATCGGATATCAAACAAGCAAGCATTCTTTCACGCCCAAACAAATAAAATTGATTTATGAAAAATTGGGAGAACCATAACAAAAATATTTACGCCGTTTTTTCATGCCGTTAAATATTCCGTTACGCCTTAAACACCTAATTACAAACAAAATACAAATTTCCCATTTCAATATATTTTCACTATATTTGTAATGCGAAATTAATAGTAATTGACAAAGGAAATCTTAACGTTTCCAAAATTTTAACGGCATTGCAGCGCGGTTAGTGGCAACACGTGAACCGTAAAGAAACGTTTCCCTTTGGGTACTGTTGATTTCGCACCTGCAATGCTTTTTTATTACAATTTAATTTTTATTATCATGCGAAATCAACAGAATCAAAACGAAACGGCACTCACAGCCGAAGAAATTGTGAAAGGAGTCCTACTTTCATGCAAAACCGAACGGTTGCGGGAAGATTTAACAGAAATGTTTATTTCTTTTTTGATGTATCAAAATTACATCGAAGACGAAAAAGATTCAAAACACAGTACTTACACGGTATTAACGGACTTTTTAAAAGACATTGAAAAGATTCCCGACTTAAAAAGGTATCAATACTAAAAAAGAAACCGCAATCACATTCGATTGCGGTTTTTTTGTTTCCGAAAACTGCTAAAAACTGCTAAAAACTGCTAAAAACTGCCAAAAACTGCCAAAAACTGCCAAAAGCGGACATCGTTAAATTTACTTTTCTGTACTTTGTTTCAACTCATAAAACGTAAGTAGGATTAAAAAACAATGACAAGAAACTCAAAAATATTATTCGGAACCGGAATATTGGCGGTAATTGTCGTTGTTTTTTTAATGTTTGGTCGCAAAGTAATGAATTTAAAGAAACTCGAATTTTCGGGAGTTTCACTAAAATTTACAAAGTTTCCGAAAACAGTAATCGACTTTCTTACTTCTGATTTTATTGCAAGAGTAATTCTGAAAATTCAGAATTTTTCAAATATCGACTATAAAATTCAACAATCTGCATTACAAATTTACAGTAAAAAAAACAACCTCATAACAAGCCCCGTAAAACCGCTCGAAAACGGAATTTCGCTAAAAGCCAATGCCAATAACGAAATTCCTATTGAGTATAGTTTTGATTATACAGGATTAATCACACTTATTCAAGATAACGGGCTTGCAAATTCAGTTTCGGCAGCCTTCAATGTGATTAAAAACTTTCTTGTTTCCAAAACGCTGGGAACTGAAATAATTATTAAAGGTTTTGTTGTCGCAGACGGTATTACGTTAAATATCAATCAAAAACAAAAAATTTAATTTGATGCCGGAACCAGCCAAAAATATTACAATCGTTCACAGCCGAAACGCTAAACTTAAAGATACTTTGTTTCATTTGGAGCGAATTATTAATGAGTTTTCATATCAAGTTCGCGATGTTGCATTGCAATTGAAAGGAAATTCGACAGAAGAAACAAGCCGTAATATTTGGAACTGGACACGCAAAAATATTCGTTACCAAAAAGACGAAACCGACATTGAGCAACTCCGAAGACCGGCACGAATTATTTCGGACGGTTACGGAGATTGTGATTGTATGACAATTTTAAACCGCTCATTATTAAAAGAGTGCGGAATTTTGAATTTTGCCAAAACAACGGCATATCCGCAAAAAGACAGAAACGGAAATTACAAAAAAAACTTTTCGGGAAATTATGTAAGTGATGATTACTCACACATTTACGCATTAGCATTCGATAAAAACGGAAACGTAATTTATATTATCGACACAGTTCCCGAAATATCAAAGTTTAACGAAGAATACCAACCTATTACGAAATTTTTAATCACACCTAACAATATGCAATTACACGAATTAGGAAGTGTCGGAGAAATGATATTCGACACAGATAACGAGAATATCCTTTCCGATGTTACAGCAGACGAACAAGAATTAAGCGGTTTTGATGATGAATTTGCAGCCGCATACGAAACACAAATATTAGGAAATATCGGAATTGTCGAAAACTCAAACTCGACAGCCGTTTCCGTTTCCGAACTTAAACGCCGTGTTGTTCGTGCAGACGTAAACAAACAAAAAGAAATTCTCATTTCTGACAAAAACAGCTCCGGACCAATTTCAAGAAGTATCAATATCGAAAGAGAAATTGATGTTTTCGAGCAAGTCCTGAAAGCCGAAGATTTTCAAAAATCATTAGCACAAGCGGCAAAATCGACATCGTATTTTTCCGAATATTTTGGTGCAATGTTGGAAAATCTGCAATCCTCTCTTAACGGAAGCGATGAAGACGATGAATTTGTTTTCTTAGGTCGATTAAACGGCAATACCGAAGAGGAACTGACAGCCGAACGACTTGGTAAAATCAAATTGAAAAAACCAAAGATTTTCGGCAAAGACGGCATTCTTAAAAAAGGATTGGACGTTTTGAAAAAAATATCACCCGTAGCAATCACAATGAGAGCCGCTGCTCTTGTTGTAATTCGTGCAAATGTTTTCCGTATTGCGAACAAATTAGCTATCGGTTACATGACAGAAGAGCAAGCGAAAGCAAAAGGTTACAATATCGAAGGTTGGAAAGAATTCGTAAAGGCGAGAGAGAAATTTGAGGCAAAATGGAAATCATTAGGAGGCAAAGCATCTGCCCTGCAAAATGCAGTAATTAAAGGGCGTGCAGGTAAAAAAGCCGGAATTAAAGGAGATTTAGGGGTAGTTGTCGCAGCGGGAACAGCAGCTGCAATTGCAGCCGCAACGCCTGTCATTATTGCAATTAAAGAAATTTTTGGCAAGCTGAATATTAAAAAAGCCGACCCAAACGACAGCGGAGACGAAGGAAGCGAAGCGGGTGAACCGATTACAGATGAAGAAGTTAAACAAATAAGTAAAACAGAAATGGAAAACGCAAAAACAGAAGAAAACAAAAGTCTGCCTGCAAACCAAGACCCAACTTATTCGGCAACAGTTCCCGAAAAGAAAGGTTTTTTTGCAGCCGTACAAGAAAACGTGAAAAGTAACAAAAAATGGTGGATAATCGGATCCGTAGGAGTTGTTGCACTCGTTATTTTAATTTTTTGGCTTGTAAACCGAAACAAAAAAACTCCGGTTAAAAGAAAAAGACGAAGTTTGAACGGTGCACCCAAGAAGCGAACTATCCGCAGAACAACCATTCAAAAAACACAATTATCCGGTGCACCACGCAGAAAAACAGCCGTAAATTCAGGACTAAAAGCCTTACACGCACGAGCAAAAAAAATTAAGGCTCAACACCCGAAAATGAAATATTCAACAGCCTTAAAAAAAGCAAAGGCGTAATTTGAAAATCCGAAACCACAATTAAAAAATCAAAAAAATCAATTAAATAACAATAAAATTTTTAAAAGCCATGACAACAGACAACGAAAAAATTATTTTAGGCGAAATCGAAACAGAAACCGAAGACACTGACGCATTAAACGCACTTGAAGCGGTTGTAAAAAGAGTTTTACCAAAAAACCAAACACCTTCTCAAAAAGTCGCAAACAGTATTTCGCAACATGCAAAAATCGAACTTGGAGCATCACGCCGCAGACGTATTGTAATTGAAAAATTAGACCAAATCGAGGGGAAAGCAGGTGAAGAGTTACGATTGGGACTTTTGAAAGGAAAATTACAAATTTCCGACTCCGCACCTTATTCCGTTCAACCGGCAATAAACATGGACATAGATTTAATAAAAACAGACGGAGCCATAGCGGTTGGGAAAAACTCTTTTGATAATGCAAAATTGGACAAATTCGCACTTATACACGGCGTTTTTCTTCGATATTCAGAAGGAAGTACAGAAACAGACGAACGATACGACAAACCGCTACCGGCAGAAATCGTAAACGGTGAATTAACTTTGAAAGTTGATACAAGAGAAATCGTATCAAAACTTCCAATTGAAAAAATCGCATCATTCGGCGTTATGCCAAGCGATAAGCCGTTCAATTACATCGAATTGGACAATCCTAAATGGATAATACCCGGAAAAACAATTGAGGCAGTTTTGAAAGGAGCCGGAAATGTAGGCAGTGGATTTTTAAAAATTATGTTCGATTGTTCTGTAATTCAACCAATGTAAAATGACAACTTGGGCTTAACCGCCCAAGTTATATTTTTTGATTTTTATAAACATTTAATTTTTACACAATGGAAGACGAAAAACAGAACAACACGGAAGAAACTTTAATAAATCCGGAAGAAACTTTAATAAACCCGGAAGAAACTTTAATAAACCCGGAAGAAACTTTAATAAACCCGGAAGAAACTT
>DYMH01000260.1 GCA_020721645.1 Draconibacterium orientale | reverse complement strand
TAATTATGTAATAATTTGATTTAGATAAGAATACGGACATCCTAAAATACGAATAAATCTGTCCAACTGTTTATCAAAGCAGTTTCCATTTTTGTTTTACACAAAATCACTCTAATTTCAAGTTTTACTTTCATTTGTAACATCAAATTCGTTGCCTGTTTTTCGATTCACAACCGGCAACAACACAAGGGAAACAAAACCCAAAAAGATAAGAAAAAGAGTCATCGAACCATGAATCGCAAAAGCAAATGCGGCAGCTTCCGCGCCTTGCGAAACGCCGTAAACCAAAAGCGTTTGTATCACCATAAAATGCCATGTGCCGATACCTCCTGGCGAAGGGGCAACCATACCGAAACTTGCTAATACAAAAACTGTGAGTGCTGTCAGAACACCAAGGTTTGCAGTGAAAGAAAAACTCCAAAAACCAACGTATATCATCAGAAAATACATCGTCCAAATGAAAACGGTATGAAACAAAAATTCAAGTTTACGTTCCATGTGTTTCACAGTTTTTATACCCTCTGCAAAGTTTAATGCCATTTCTCGAAACTTAATGTATATTTTCAAATTTCGAAGTTTATAACGAAATTTATAAACAATAAAAACGCTCACAATTGAAGCGATAAAAAGCCCAATAAGAAGCGGTGTTGAGTGTATGATATCCCAAATTTTATCTTTTATATCGGGATTATTATTCAACATTTTAAGCACCATCGACAATTGAGTGAGCAAAACCACTCCAAGCATCAGAAAAAGCATGATAAAATCGAATATCCGGTCGATAACAACTGTTCCGAGTAGTTTGGTAAACGGAACTTTTTCATATTTTGTCATCACCCCGCAACGTGCGACTTCGCCCGAACGCGGAATTGCCATATTCGACAGATACATCACCATGGTAGCAAAAAAAGCATTTTTCAAACTCGGATTGTAACCCAGGGGTTGAATCAAAATTTTCCATCGCCTTGCACGGCTCAAATGACTGAGAAAAGCCAGAAAAAACGAAAATACTATCCAAAAATAATTGGCATTTTTCAGTGCATCTTTTATTTTTTCTATATCTTGATCCTTATAAACCCACCAAAATATAAGAATTCCGATGGTAAAGAAAATCGTAATTTTGATGGCAGTTTTGAGTTTTTCGTTCATTTTCGCATAAAAATTATTGAGCGAAAATAGAATATTTTTTCCGTTTCGCCGAATTCATTCATCACTTTGATATTCTGACAATAAAATTAACGAAATTCTTTATTTTTTTTCAATCCAATTAAAAGGTGCATTAATTACCTGAATTTAGGCATTTTTGTAATATACGATTTGAATTGTAATAATAATTCGATGAATATGACTGGTTAATCAAAAAACATTTCATAAATTCGTGAAATATTAAAATGATTTATTAATTAAACATAAATGTATGAAAATCAATTTAAAAATACTTGGAACGGGATGTGCAAAATGTAAAACGCTTGAAAAAGTTACAACCGAAGTTGTCAAAGAAAATAATTTTGACGCTGATATACAAAAAGTTGAAGAAATCACACAAATTATGACTTACGGTGTTATGATGACACCTGCATTAGTTGTAAATGAAAAAGTCGTTTTTAGCGGTCGAGTTCCTTCAAAAACAGAAATCAAAAATTTTATAGAAAAAGTAATCAATGAGT
>DYMH01000259.1 GCA_020721645.1 Draconibacterium orientale | reverse complement strand
TTAAATTATTAATTTTATGCGTTCAAAACGGTCAACGTATTTCAGGCACCGACACATCATTCAGGATAAAGCTAAAAATTTAGATTTTAAAAATGAAGAAAATTACAATCTGACAAGTTTAAAGAATTTTTTAAATGAAATTATTATCTTGATTGATAACGCTATAGACAAAAATAATAAAAAGAGAATAAAATTGTAACCCCCTTGTAACCCCCGTTACACTGCATTCAAAAACATAATTTTGCTTCCATAATCATTCATTTAGCGCTGAATGAAGATTAAACCAAATAATTTGTTTAATCTTTTAACATTAAAAAAATGGAAGCAATAAGTATTCCTTACGAAAATTATCTTGAGTTAATTTCTAAACTCGATAATCTCACAAAACAGTTTGAAAGTAAACTTTATAGCAATCCTTTGCCCGACAGTTGGTTGGACATTCAGGAAACATGTTTGTTGTTGAATGTTTCAAAACGGACATTGCAAACTTACAGGGACACCGGAATTCTACCTTTTAGCCAAATCGGCAGCAAGATTTATTACAAAGCCGTCGATATTCAAAAGCATCTCGAAAAACATTATAAACCGGCGTTTAAACAATAAGGCTATGCAATTAAATAAGCAGAATATATTGAACCTCACTGATAACGGACTTGATTTTTTCAAGTTCGTTATTAAAGACCTGACACAACAGGGTAGCAAATGTAAGAACGTGAAGAATCCGTTCTATGACGACACAAAAGCCGGTCTGAGTATTTTTCTGAAATCCGGACAGTGGATGTATAAAGATTTTGGTAACGAAACTTTTACAGGTGATATTTTTTCATTTGCGGCACAACACTACAATCTTTCTGTAAAAAGCGATTTTGTTGATATTTTAAAAAATATCAATCGTGATTTAAACTTAAATCTGACTGACAGCAAAGATATGAAAACGCTTTCTCATGTCGATAAACAGCTTTTTCATATTCTGAAAACTCCAAAGACCGAAGCAATTGAATATCAAAAAAATCGTGGATTATCAAAGCATATTTATTTTCATCAATCCAATGCTTACAAGAATTTCCCGAATGCTGTAATTTTCATAAATCACAATGAAAGCGGCTTTGAACGCCGCTTCATTGCCGACAGTGAAGAACTGCAAAGATTGGTTTTACCCAAAACTCAATTTTTCGGGGAAAAATCAAACAGTTTTTACGATGCCGGATACGACAAAAAACAGGAAATACTTTTCATTTGTGAAGGTCCGAACAATGCACTTTCATTTGTCGAAATTGGTTTTTCGGCTGTTGCGACCTTTGGCGCAACAAATCTACCGAATTCGGATTTATTGAAAAAGTATGCTGAAAACAAAATCGTTATTTTAGCAGGCGACGGCGACGAAGCCGGCGACAAGTTCAATACTTCTTTAGCGTTGTTGATTGTCCAAAACAATATTCAAATCAAAGATTTGAAAGCTCTCGTTTTTCCTGGCGGAAAAGACGCGAACGATTTATTGAAAGCCGGGACACTTGCAGATTATGAAAATGTTTGTCAGATTGTCAATTACGAACAGATAAAACAATTATTCGCCGATGATTTGCAGGCAAATCAAAATTCTATGGATAATTCGGAATATATAATTAGAGTCTGTATTTAAAGTAAAAAAAGTGAAAATAAATTTGCATACAT
>DYMH01000028.1:13117-32484 GCA_020721645.1 Draconibacterium orientale | reverse complement strand
AAGTGATGAAAGAAGCTCCGGCTTTGGCATCGAAATTTATTATTCTCGAAGACACGATGTCGAATGTTACGGGATTTGAAAAACTGGCAGACCCAATTTACGAACATGCAAAACAAATGGGTGTGCGGTTTTCAACAACCGATAAAGAAATATTATAGACACAAGTATCAAGATACAAGTATCAAGACACAAGAGTGAATAAGATGCCTTCATTACTTTCATTCTTTTCATTAAATTCATTTTACATTCTCAAATTTCCACATTCTAAAATTTTCAAATTTTTATTTAAAAACATAACCTATGAAAACAACACCTTTCAGCCAAGATTTAAACGATGTCAATTTCGATTTTAATTTCAACAATTTTAATCCGGACGACATCGACACCGACCAAACTATCAATGCCGTGTTTATTACCGACACTTCCGGCTCAGTTGGTTCTTATGTAAAAGAATTGAATGCCGCTTTTAATGATTTTACCGAAACAATGCAAAAATCGCACATCGCACCGCGCTTGTTCGTTTCCTTAATCGAATTTAACGATAAACCGGAAGTGGTCAGCGGATTTCGCCCGGTAACGAACATCCCGCAGGTCGATTTTTCTAAGAAATTGGGAGGATATACCTCACTTTACGATGCAGTAAAATTGGGAATCGACAATGCCATGGCATATCGGACAAATCTCGAAAATTCGGGCATCGAATGCAAAACACTCGTCTTTGTAATCACTGACGGGGAAGACAACAACTCTTCGCATTCGGCACACGAAGTAAAAATACTGTTAGATAAAATCAAATCCGATGAACGTTCTGCATTCTCATTCAATTCGATGCTGTTTGGCGTTGGCAATCAGGCTAATTTTGAGAAAGCGAAAAACGAAATGGGAATCGACTATTTGGCGAAAGTTGGTACGAGCGGCAACGATATGAAACGAATGATTGGATTCATTTCTCAGTCCATCTCGTCGGTGTCGGCGGGTCAATCGCCTTTTACTAATTTATTTTAATTTATCAACCGCTTAAACCTTCAAGTTTTAAAAACCTTGAAGGTTTTAAAATTGACTGAATCACATGAAATATTATCCACTGCTTAAAAGAGGAACGGCACATGCCGATTTTTGTGAAGATTTTATATACACAAAAGCGGTTTCTGAAAATCTGTTTATCGGTGCCGTTTTCGATGGGTGTTCGGGCGGCGACAACTCACATTTCGCCTCTTCGCTCGCCGGAAAATTGATGCGTAATGTTTGCGAAAATATAGAGAACGCTGTTTTCGACAAAGATTTAGATTTTATCTCGGACACAATACTGACGAAATTTTTCACAGAATATCGTAAAGCTCAAACTGTTCTAAATCTTACAAACAATGATTTGCTTTCGACAGTCATTTTTTTGATTTACGATGAAACAAAGAAAAATGCTTTGGTACGTATCTTTGGCGATGGTTTTGTTGCCGGCAAGGGAGAGCAGCACATTATCGACCAAGATAATATGCCCGAATATCCTGTTTATTTTTTTGATGAAGCATTTGCCGAAGATAACAGCCTATCTCTTTCAAAAATAAAATCTCAAAGATTTTTCTTCGAAAATACCTCAGATATAACAATTTCCACCGATGGAATTTTTTCGTTCAAACTTGAAGGGAATCCGGATATTCACGACCTTCCGGACCCGATAGATTTTCTGAGCCGAAATACGGACATGGATAATCTATTCGTTATGCTTCAACGAAAATATAATCTATTGAACAACAAGTACAAATTGAGGAATTATGACGATGTTGCCATGATAAGGATACGGTCTATTGACTGAGTGAAAATCCAATATTTAAAATAACTGCTGCAAATCATATTTTCACAATCAGATAAACATTACTTTTGCAAAAATAATTATAAAAAAATGAAACGTCCATGATTTTGGTAAAACACACAACGGCACAGCCCTCACGAACACAAAAAAATAAATAAAAAAGTGAGTAAAAGCATGATTATAAAGCATATTAAACTAAGCACTTGGAGGATAAATATTTGTGTGGTTTTGCTGTCGCAAAAATATCTCGCCAAAATAAAATTAATAAACAGATGAAAATACAGAAATCTGCCCAAGCCGGCTCATTCGAATCAAGCGACATATTGATTCTTGTTGAGCCGACGGAAGAAAAATCGGGTCGCAATATCGAATTGGATTCCAACGTCAAATATCAATACGGCGATAAAATCTTGGAAATGATAAACGACTGCCTCGATTCTTATCAAATTGAAGATATTCATCTGATTGCCAAAGACAAAGGAGCCTTGGAACCCACAATAAAAGCACGACTTGAAACCGTGTTGCAACGTGCACTGAATCAACAAAAAGGAGTTTTTAATGGCTAATTGGTAATTAACAATTGATAATGGACAATTGATAATTTAAAAATATCAATTTTAAGAATTTAATATGAAAAAGAAAAGAAGAACCATGCTTTATATTCCCGGAAACAA
The DNA here is from genome assembly GCA_020721645.1 of Draconibacterium orientale. GTDB lineage: Bacteria > Bacteroidota > Bacteroidia > Bacteroidales > JAADGE01 > DYMH01. The sequence goes on along the minus strand of DYMH01000028.1, from coordinate 30,003 downwards.
TCCTGCCATGTTGCAACAAGGCGGTGTTTACGGAGCCGACAGTCTTTTACTCGATTTGGAAGATGCCGTAGCGTTGAATCAGAAAGATTCAGCCCGAATTTTGGTAAAACACATTTTACAATCCGTTAATTTCTACAAAGCCGAAGTTTGCGTTCGGGTCAATCATATCGATACACCTTTCGGTCGCGAAGATTTGGAAACAATCGTGCCGCTTCAACCTCATGCCATTCGATTTCCGAAAACCGAAACCGTTGAAGAATTGGCAGAATTAATCAAAATTATAGAAGATATTGAAAATCGACACGGTTTGCCTCACGATAAAATGACCATCCACACGATGATAGAAACCGCAATGGGCGTGCAAAACGTGTTCGAGATTGCCAAATTTTCGAAACGTGTAGATGCCATTACAATCGGCGGACAAGATTTAACCGCAGACATGAATATTGTGAGTTCCAAAGACGGTTCGGGAATCGATTTAGCCCGAAAACTTATCGTAATGGCGGCAAAGGCAAACCGAATTGATGCCATTGACACTGTTTTTGCCGATGTGAACGATGAAGAAGGCTTACGTGCCGAAACCGAATATGCCCGAAAAATAGGATTCACAGGGAAAGCGGTTATCAATCCGCGACAAATCGAAATTATTCACGAAGTTTTCACTCCCACCGAAGAAGAAATTCGCAAAGCCTATCGAATTATCAAAGAATTTAACAGAAACAAAGAAGCCGGAATCGGCGTTTTTGCCATCGACGGAAAAATGGTCGATGCACCTGTTGTTGCTCGTGCGATGTATGTTTTAGAATTGGCTGATATTGAGGCAGAAAAGATTTAGTGAACAGTGAAAAGTGAACAGTGAAAAGTGAAAAGTGAACAGTGAAAAGTGAAAAGTGAAAAGTGAAAAGTGAAAAATATATGAAAAACGCCATAGGAAGAGAAATACCCGAATATATCGAAGGATTCGGAAAATTGGAACCGTTTCAGGGAGCTTGGAAAAAATTGCGAAAGGGCTGGATGGACGAACCCACGATTCCGCCGCCGAACAAGGCAAAACTGCCGCATCAAAGCAAATTGTGCGAAACTTTGGAAGAAGCTATCCGCAAAACGAGTCCGAAAGACGGCATGACGGTTTCGTTTCATCATCATTTGCGAAACGGAGATGAAATAATTGTGAAATCTATCGAAATTCTGTCGAAACTCGGAATTAAAAATATTACGCTTGCCGCTTCGTCGCTCAACGAAGTACAAGATCCTTTGGTTCAATATATTAAAGACGGAACAATCACCAATATTTGGACTTCCGGTTTGCGCGGCGAATTGGGAAAAGCAATATCATCGGGAATTTTGGAAAAACCCGTTGTTATTCATTCGCACGGCGGACGCGTTCGAGCCATTCATACCGGAAAAATCAATCTCGATTTGGCAATTATCGTAGCTTCGGCAGCCGATGAAGAAGGAAATGCCACGGGAACTCACGGGAAATCGGCTTTCGGCTCTATCGGATACGCCGGAATCGACATGCGTTACGCCAAACAAGTGGTTATCGTTACCGATAATTTGGTCGATTATCCTTGCATTCCGCTGAGTGTTACACAAAATTTTGTCGATTACGTGGTAACTGTCGATTCCATAGGCGATGCCTCTAAAATTGCCACCGGAACCACGCGTATTACCAAATCGCCGATGGATTTACGCATTGCACAATTGGCAGCTGATGTGATTGAACATTCGGGACTTTTCGTAAACGGATATTCGTTTCAGGTTGGTGCCGGCGGTGCATCGTTGGCGGTAGCGAAATTTATTCGCGACAAAATGAAGCGAAAAGACATAAAAGGCAGTTTTATGATTGGCGGCGTTACGTCGTATTGTGTTGATATGCTGAACGAAGGATTATTCACCACAATTTTTGATGTTCAATCGTTCGATGCGGCTGTCAGTTCTTCGCTTTTGAATAATAAACATCATATCGAAATTCCGGCTGCATTGTACGCCAATCCGTTCAATTGCGGTTGCATGACCAACAAATTAGATGTTGTCGTTTTGGGAGCATTGGAAATTGATACCGATTTCAACGTCAATGTGATTACGGGTTCCGATGGCAAACTACGCGGAGCATCGGGCGGACACAGCGACACGGCTTCCGGAGCGAAACTGACGATTGTTGTTTGTCCGAGTTATCGCGGGCGATTGCCGATTGTTGTTGAGAAAGTTTCAACAGTCGTTACACCCGGCGAAACAGTTGATGTTTTGGTAACAGAACGCGGAATTTGTGTGAATCCGAAAAAACCGGAATTGGAAGAGAAATTGAAAGCCGCACGGCTCAATGTTCGCAGCATTCAGGATTTACAACAGGAAGTAGCCCAAATTACCGGCGAACCGAAACCCGTAAAATTTTCGGATAAAGTTGTGGCACTTATCGAATACCGCGACGGAACAATTATTGATGTGATAAGGCAGACGATTGATTGATGTGATGATGTGATGATTTTTTGAATAAATTGATTATACTAAAAACGGTTTATTTGTTTACTTTTAAATATTTGCAAATGTTTAATATTCAGTACAATCAGCACATCATCACATCAAATAATCAGCCAATCAGAGTATAAATTGATTAACTTTGTTTGATAAACAGAATATCCGGAAAAATAAAGATTCGTTATGAACAAATATTTAGAACAGAAAATAATCAATTATTTATTAATTTATGAGCCTTTATTTATAGGAATTTTCGGTTCGTATGCCCGAAACGAACAAACTGCCGACAGCGATTTGGACATCCTTGTTTCTTTCGATAAAATATTAACTCTCATTGATTTATCACGAATTACAAATGAATTATCAGAAAAACTAAATATTAAAATTGATTTAGTTACACAAAAATCATTACACCCCAAATTAAAACCATATATCGAAAAAGATTTACAAATAATATATAATGCTGAAAAATAATTCTATCTACATTGAACATATACAAATGTGTATAGAAAAAATTCTTTCTTACACAAAAGGAATGTCAGAAGAGCAATTTCTTAAAAATGAAATAGTTCAAGATGCTGTTATCCGAAATTTTGAAGTCATCGGAGAAGCAGTAAAGCAACTGTCCAAAGATTTCCGTATTGAACACGATTATATTCCGTGGAAAGACATTGCCGGAATGCGGGATATTTTAATACATGATTACATTGGAGTTGATATTGAAGCTGTTTGGGCAACCGTGCAAAAATATATCCCCGAATTGAAAAATAATATTGATAATTTATTAAAAACAGGCAATTAAACAATCGTCATACGTTAAAATTTCCAAGAATATATTTTGCCCACCAACCACCACTCCATCCTCCAATCCCGCGAAGAACGCACACGTTTGCGAATCGAATTTGCAAAATCCGGAAAAATATCCGTCAGTTTGTCTTTGAACATTCCGGGAGTACCGAAAAGCACGGATTTAACTCGGAAATTTTTCAGAACCGTTTTGGCGGAATTGGAAATTTATTTGGCTTCCGAACGTATTTTTTTGTCTTCCGATAATAAAAATCAATTTGAAGACACAGCCGGCGAATTTTATATCAATTCGATTGAAAACCTGAATATTGATTCTCTGAAAATAAAAGAAATTACCGAACGATTTGAAGAAAATCACTCGGCAGGGCGTTTGATTGATGTTGATATTTTCGATGTCGATTCGCAACCCGTCAGTTCCGGGAAAGCCAAAAAATGTATGGTTTGCGGCAAATATTCGGCTGTGGATTGTATGCGGTCGCAACGCCACTCGTATGAGGAATTGCGTGAAACAGTTTTCTCGAAAATGGAAAAATATCTCGCCGAAAAAAGGAAAGAATCGGTAGTAAAAAAAATCAGTTCTTTGGCAACAAAATCAATATTGTACGAAATATCTTTGACTCCCAAACCCGGTTTGGTGGATTTTGAAAATTCGGGTGCTCATTCGGACATGAATTTTCTCACTTTTCTCGATTCTACTGCGGTTTTGGCTGTTCATTTCGAGAATTTCGCCAAATCAGGATACGAATTTACTAAAACATTAAACCAAGCACTTCCCGAAATCAGACGTATCGGTTTGGCTTTGGAAAAAGAAATGTTCCGGGAAACAGACGGCGTAAATACTCAAAAAGGAGCGATTTTTCTCATGGGATTATCTGTTTTTGCAATGAGTTACGCTTTTTCTCGAAATGAAAACCCGACTTTGGAAGAGTTTCGACAAACAGTTCGCGAAATCTGTAAAAATCTGGTTTCAGATGAGTTGCAAACAAATCAGTCCGAAACTAAAACACACGGCGAATTATGTTTCGAGAAATACGGAAACGCCGGAGCCGGTGCACGGTTTGAAGCCGAAAATGCCTTTCCTTCCGTTTTCGACCATGCTTTGCCCGTTTTTCGACTCTATTTTCCGTTTACGGATAAATTCAATCGAGAAAAAATCAACTTTGCACTGCGAAAAGTACTTTTAACATTGATTTCCGTAAATAACGATTCCAATATTCTGTACAGAAAAGGACGCGAAACCGCAGAAATGTTGAAAGAAAAAGCCCGAATATGTTTAGAAACAGAATCCGGTGAAAAATACAAAGAATTATGCGAATTTTGCATTCGAGAAAATATTTCGCCCGGCGGCTCTGCCGATTTGTTAGCAATAACAATTTTTCCGGGAAATATTGAAAAAATCGATAAGTGGTAATTTCTTTCAATACTGAATATTTGTATCATCATGTGTATTTGGACTTTTCAATTTCGGATTTACAAATTTCTTCGCAAAAGTGAATAATTTCGATTATTGTAAATTATTAACCTGCTGTTCTCAGCCGTAGTTACAATTTGTCGAAAAAAGCCATTTACCCTGAATTATTGAACTTTAATAAGAATATTTTTTTATTGAAATATTCTATTTACGTTTGCAACCGTTTTATAAAACAAATGTAAACTTTTTTATTAATCAAAAACACAAAAATTTTATTTTATGAGAAACAATTTATTTGCAAACATTGGGGGGGGGCGTTGTTAGCTTTCTGATTATCGCCTCTGTTTTAGTATTTTCGAGTTGCTCGAAAGAATTTGAATCTGCCGAAAAAAATAAAGAAAAAATCAACGAAAAAGTTCTTGTACAAGATTTAACTCAGCCAAATGTTGAAAATGGTATTTTGACAATTCCGACTGGTGATGCGTATTTATCGTTAAGCAAACAATTATCTGTTATGTCGGAAACAGAAAGAATTGAATGGGCTAAAAAAAAAGGATTTGTTTCTTTGTTAAGCAAACAAGTTTATGTTTTCAATGAGCTTCAAAGCTGTGTAACAACGGAAGATGTTTATGCTCTCGAAAAAAAATATTCTCAATTTCGAGATAATATCAGACGAAAACGGTGAAGAAATTTTTACCGAAAAAGTGCAATCTCCCTTTTACTCATGTATAACCAATGAAAAAGGAGAATTTGCGATGAGTGACAAAATTTATAAAGTAATTGGAAAAAAAATAGCATCAATTTCTAAAGCCAATTATTCACTTTTTACAAAATACAGCGAGAAAGAAATAATATCCGGAAATATTGAACAAATTTCTGTAATAGATAATTTTATTAAGTATAATAAAACAAATTACGGAAGTCATTTGGATGCAATTTTCACAAAAGATCCACGTTGGTGTAACAATGATCGTAAAGTTAAAGTTGAATTAAAAACAGAAAACAATATCATCTTAGGTGTTGTAAGAACAACGCATACTATACACGGCGAACGTAAATTTGGGTGTGTTTGGGGGAAATATTTTACAGTATTGCAATATGAACCTATATCATTTCAAGTAAATTATTATGCATGGGTAGGTGGTATGGGTTCTTGGCATACACAATATTATTCTGCCCCCGCATATAGCCAATATTCTGATGGAATGTCATATTGGATAGAGAGTCCCGGCATAACCGGTTCTTCTCCTGCACCATATTTCATTCAAGCTTTTTTCAAAGGTAAAAGCGATGGAACCGGAGTCAATGGCTGGGCAATAATAGACAAAAATAATTAATATCATTGAGTTCAGTTTAAAAACACCTTGATGGTTTAATAAACAAAAAATCCGATTATTTTAAATATCTTATTTACTGTTAATTAGTAAAACCTACAAGGTGTTGTTTATATAAAATTGACCTTTTAATATCGAACTCATCATTAATTTTTATTGAACTCAAAAAAAGATAAATCAAATTTCATTTATAGTTATAAAAACTACTCATAAATTCTGTCATTCAAATTTAAAAACAAAATTATGATTTTTTTTCGCATCATTTTCTTTTCAATCTTAATGATTGTTTCGCTTTCGTTAAAATCTCAAACTCGCTTCAATATTAAAACCGGACTTGGTATCAATAATATTTTTGCAAAAAGTAATGAAGATGTTTTATTTTCAAACAATTTTTACAAATATAATGCTCAGTTGGCATATCAGGTAGGTTTAGGCGTATCAAAAAAAATATCAAAAAACAAAGAATTGTGTATAGGCTTAGGTTTTATAAATTATTATAACAACGCTACATCACCACCCGGGTTAAATATTAATGGTGAAAACACTGTTTATAAACTAAAAATGTCATTTTCCTACATCTCCGCTCCAATTTACATCAAACATCATTTCAATAAATACTTAGGAGCGGTGTACGGTATTAATAATCAATTTCTTGTATCAAAAAAAGAGCAAAACGGTTTAAATCTTTCGTATTATTCATTCAAAACATGGTCGCCGGAAGTTTTGTTTGGTTTGTCGGTAAATCCGACCGAAAAATTCGAGATTTCTATTACCGGATTCTTCGATGTGCGTAGTTTTTCGGATAATTTCTTAGAAAGTATTAATTATACATATCACCGTTACGGTGCAATGTTAAATTTAAGCTATCAAATTTTTTCGCATGAAAAAAAAGATAAATAGGATTTCTAAACAAACTAAATTACTCAAATTTAGTTTGTTTGTTTTATCACAGATTGTTTTTTCTTTTTCAGCATATTCTCAATCGCACACCGTTTGCGGATACCTAAAAGACGAGACCAACGGCGAACCCGTTTTATATGCCGAATGCCGTGATGCATCAGGCAAACATTCGGCAGTCTCGAATGAATTCGGGTTTTTCGGCATTTCGTTTCCTTCGGAAAATATAAAATTCAGGATTTCGCATCCCGGCTTTCAAACCGATTCCGTTGAATTTGTTTTGACAAAAGATACTATTCTCTACATCAAGCTGAAACCTTGGGAATTAGATGAGGTTACAATAACAGGAAAATCAACGTCAAACTACAAACAAACCGGCTCCGGACACGAGCGAATATCGCCGAAAACAATCAACGCAATTCCCTCATTTTTGGGCGAGCCGGATTTGCTGAAAGCACTGACTTGCATGCCCGGCATCACAACCGGCAACAAAGGATTTTCTGATATTTATGTGAGAGGCGGCGAACGCAGCGAAAACCTGATGTTGCTCGACGGTGCTCCGTTCTACGGTTCTCAACATGCTTGGGGTTTGATTTCGATTTACAATACAGATATTATTCAAACAATCGACGTTTATAAGGGCGGATTTCCCGCACGCTACGGCGACCGAACGGCTTCGGTACTCGATATTAGAACAAAACAAGGCAACAACAAAAAATTTCAAGGAAATTACAGTGTCGGTTTATTGAACACAAAATTTACGGTCGAAGGTCCGCTGCGTAAAGAAAAAACATCGTTTATTTTCGGTTTTCGCTCATCGTATTACGATTTACTGATTTTGCCCATTCGGCGGCAATATAATAAAAATAACTCCGGTTCGTTTATGGGTTACACATTTTTAGATGCCAATTTGAAAATAAATCATTCGTTTAACAACAAAAATAAGGTCTTTTTTAATTTTTATTCCGGATACGATATTCAAGGAATTTACGATAAAAGCAGTAACAGTAATAATTTGAATGAAGAAGAGACAAAATTGAGACAAGACAATATTTCTGCAACATTAGGCTACACAACCAATTTGTCACCGAAACTGTATTTTTCGTCCGCGTTGATTTACTCAAAATATGGAAATCTGTATAAATCGAACACCGCACACACAAATAATGACGTACTGCTAAAAAGTAACGAACATTTTTACTCGAAAATAGAAGACATCTCAGCAAATCTGAATTTTGATTATCGAGTAAATCAATTCAATACGTTTAAGTTTGGAGCAAAATATAATTTTTACACATTTTCGCCCGGAATATTTAAATATCATACCGAAGATAGTTATAACACCACAGATACGGTTTTCGGAAATAACATCAGTCAATATGCAAACGAAATTGCCGTTTATGCCGAAGATGAAATCAAATTTACCGATAAAGTCAGTATCAACGCCGGTTTAAGAGCTTCGGCATTCAATAAAAACAAAACATACACATCGCTCGACCCAAGATTTTCCGTTCGTTGGCAATTTCTGAAAAACACGGCTTTCAAGGCAAGTTACACCAAAACAACTCAGTTTTTGCACGGAATAACCAACAATATGCAGGGCATAAACGGCGAAACGTGGAAACTTTCGACCCAAAAAGTGCCGTCTATTAAATCAGACCAAGTTTCGGCAGGTTTTTTCGGCGAAATATCGAAATTACACATCGAATTCAGCGGAGAAGTTTACTATAAAATATCAAAAAATCTGATTTTCTTCAAGTACATGAACTCCGATTTGCTCATAGAAACCAATTGGGAAGACAATGTTTTGAAAAACGGGAAAGGCGAAAGTTATGGGTTTGAAAGCATGATAAAATATAATTCCGAGAAACTTAATATTTCATTATCATACACACACTCATATACATACCGTCAATTTGCGGAATTGAACGGCGGCAAACGATTCCCATTTTTGTACGACAAACGAAATGATATTTTTTTGTTCACGGAATTTAATATGAACGAAAAAAATTCGTTTTCCGCAAATTTCGTTTTCAGCACAGGAACGCCGATAACTTTGGCACAAGCATATGTGAAAGCCGATGAATTTTCGTACGAATATTATGCTTATAACGGATTGAATAATATGAGATTACCAAACTATCATCGCCTCGATATTTCGTACAAACACAGTTATGTTAAAAACAAGAAAAAGAAATATATTTCGATAAATATTTTCAATGTTTATGCACGACAAAATCCTGTCTATATTTATTTCGACGGCGAAAAAATGAAGCAAATTTCGTTCTATTCTATCATTCCCTCAATTAGTTACGGAATGTATTTTTAATTAGTGAAAAACATAAGACTAAAAGTGAAAAACTAATAGTAAAAAATTAAAAATGGTTAAAACTCATCATCACATCATCTAATCAAAAGATATGAAACTTATTCAGAAATTATATAAATTTTCAATAATAGGTCTTCTATTCCTGACATCGTGTTTGACAAAAGAAATAGAATACGATGTGAAGTTTGAAGGCGAAAAAATTGTGGTTCACGGATTTATAAGCGAAGATTCGGGTGCGGAAATTATTGTAAAAAAGACAGTTCCGCCCAATAAACCGAGCTTCGATAATGGCGTTTCAGCAGCGGAAGTTTTTTTGATCTGCGATGATACGTTAAAAATAAAATTGACGGAAACCGAAGCCGGAAAATTCAAAACTCCGGTGAATTTTAAAGCAAATTATTTATCATCGTATCGTATTGAAATACAGGCTATAGGAATGAATACTGTAAAATCCGCTCCTCAAATTTTGCCTCAAAAAGTAAAAATTGATACCGTTTTTTTTGATACGACCTTATCCTCAAATCAGCCGACTTTGGTACTGAAATTTACAGACCCGCCGGCATCCGGCACTGCTTATTATCATAAAATATTGGAATGGAGTGAGGGAGAAATCAGAGAAGAATACGGAAATTCAGTATTTTTAGATCCGTTTTCGGTGATACCCGATGATAATTTCAACGGTTCTCAACATTCCGAAACCGTTCGAGTTGATTTAATTAAGGTGAATTATATTACTGAAAACCAATACGATACTGTTATATTAGATTCCGTACAATGCTTTTTATATAATTTGTCGCCGGATTATTTGACTTTTGCAAAAAGTTATGATTATTATTACACCTCTTTACTCGAACCATTGTTTGAACAGCCTTATACCGTATTTTCAAATATTGAAAACGGTTACGGTTTTTTTGCGGCTTACAGTTGTGATTTATATACCATTAAAGTTAACAGAAATTCTCAAAAAAATAAATCAGCTATCCCAAACTAAATATATACTCTGATTGGTTGATTATTTGATGTGATGATGTGCTGATTATGCTGAATATTAAACAATTACAAACATTTAAAAGTAAACAAATAAACCGTTTTTAGTATATTTTTTTAGACTTACATACATAAACAATATCATACAAACCATGAGGATGTTCAAAAGTTGAATTTTATTAGTACTTGTAAAATATTTTGACATTTCATAACTGTTTTCTGCGTGCATCAAACTTCGAGAGTCCCTCGATTTTCGCCGTAGAGACGTGTTGCACACGTCTCTACGGACATTAGCAAAATTGTCGAATGTTTGATACCCAAAAATGTTAAACTATACTTTGATTGGTTGATTATTTGATGTGATGATGTGCTGATTGCTTTCAATATCAAATAGTTAACCAGTTTACGAATTGCAATTTATAACCGTGCTCAGGATATTACATCGTGAATTAAAATTTTTCTGTGTTAAAACAACTCTGTTAAAGTAGAATTAAGCTATAAAAAAATTAAATTTGTCGAAAAAAGCAGCCATTTACCCATTTCTTTGCGTAGCTTTGCATTTTTCAAAATATAAAAAAACGAAATATTAATATTCAAATTGAATTTTCAACACATATCAATTTATAAAGGTTTGCTACTAATTGCAATATATTTTAAGTAATAAATTACAAAAAGTAAGGACTTATGCCGATTGATAAATAATAATTATTTTCCGTGTTAGCAGAAGATACCGATTTCAGGCAAGAACAGTTAGATGTCGAAAATCCTTTCGATGTGAAACTCGTTTCCGAATTTCTGAAAAAATTGGGGTTCGACTATCAACCATCGGAAGTCGAATGTACGATGATACTGTACAATCTCAACCATCAAATTATCGGAACAGGTTCGTTCAAACAAAGAACACTAAAATATGTGGCTGTTGCTCCCGAATTTCGTGAAACAACGGCTTTTGCACAAATTGTAACATATCTTACCGACAAAATTTTGGAAACCCAAAAACATTGCTTTGTATTTACAAAACCGGAAACCGCAAAGTTGTTCATGGGTCTGGGTTTCACAAAAATAGCCGATGCCGAACCCTTGTTTTGCGTTCTGGAATTTGGGTACAAAACCATTGTCGATTATCAAAAATATCTCGCAGAAAATAAAGTTGATACAAAAACCGACAAAATTGCGACTATTGTAGTGAATTGCAATCCGATAACCAAAGGTCATTTATATCTGATAGAAAAAGCGGCAGCCGAAAACGAAATTGTCTATCTTTTTGTGGTTAAGGAAGATATGTCGGCATTTCCGTTCAAATTACGTTGGCGACTGATTGAAGAATCCATTTCGCACCTTTACAACGTAAAAATGCTGTCTTCCGGGCAATATATTGTTTCCGGCTCAATATTTCCGAATTATTTTCTGAAAAACGAGTCGTGGAATCATGTTTCGCAAAAACAAGCAGAGGTTGATGTTAAAGTTTTTGCACAATACATCGTTCCCGTTTTGGGAATTAAAAAACGCTATGTAGGTACTGAAAACTATTGCCAAACCACAGCAGCTTACAATCGTGCAATGCACCTGTTTTTGCCGCAAAGCGGAGTAGATGTTGTAGAAATTACACGAAAAGCAGTCGGAACTTTAATTGACGATGAACCGAATTTTATCAGTGCCTCGAAAGTGCGTGCTGCCATTAAAAACGATAAAATGGACGAAATTATCGACTTTTTGCCCGAACCGGTAAAAAAATATCTGCTCTCAACGGAATCCGAAAAAATCCGCCTTAAAATCATAGAAAGTACAGGAAGGCATTAGTTAATGGATAATTGACAATGGATAATTGATAATTGACAATGGATAATGAGTCAACACCTGATTTTTGTGCTGTAAATACGAATATTCTGTGCAAATGGTTATAAAAAAATCAATACCAAATCGGTTCATTGATTGGATAAATTAGAGAGTGCCGTTACACTGACAGCATATAATTTCAAACAACTAACTAATTTAAAAAACGCAATTTCCGACCGCACTTCGTAAAATTTTCATAATTCAAAAAAAAAATTGTATCATTGAAAATAAATTTTCATTGATATTTAACATGGTTTGTTATGAAAAAAACATTAAAAATCTTCTTTTATATCATTCTAATCACACTCTTAGCAGTGGCAGGTCGATATGCCTATTTTTACTTATGGGGCGATAAAAATAAAAGTGAAGCTCTGTCTATCATACCACAAGATGCAATATTTATTGTTGAAACAACGGATTTAACAAAAGCGTGGAATCAAATCAGCGACAGCAAAGTATGGGCTTATTTGCTACAAAATCCATACTTTGCCGAAATCAACGAGTCGATAGATTTATTAAACAAATATCTTAAAAAAAATAATTTTGCCGATTATATCCTCAATAACCGCGAATTATTGGTCTCTGCTCACATGACTTCGGGCAAAGAATGGGACTTTTTATTCGTCTTGGATTTGAGTAAAGCCTCTGTCATTAAAAATGACCTCAAAAAAATTCTCAGATTAGTCGATGGTTATAATATCACACAAACCGATTATAAAGGGAATACGGTAATCGAACTGACAGATGCAAAAGACCCCAAAAGCTCGATATACATCAGCACGCTAAACAATTTGCTGGTTGTTTCTTTTTCCGGTTCGCTCTTAGAAAACGCATTGGAAAAGCACAACAAGCCGTCGTTGGTCGAAAATAATAAATTTACCGAAGTGAACAACAATTTAGGAAACAAAAAATTGTTTCGATTTTGGTTCAATTATTCACAATTAAACAATTTCAGCAAAGTTTACAGTGAAGAAGAATCGGAAACGATAAAAATGCTCAGTAAATCACTCAAATTTTCGGCTTTGGACATCAACCTCGAAGACGAATTGTTGAGCTTCGATGGATATACAAACCTTGATTCTGCGGCATCGTACATCAAAGCCCTTTCTGCCGTTCGTCCCGGAAAATTTCAGGTATTCAATATCATATCCGACCGCTCGGCAATGTATTTGTCTTTGGGATTCGACAATTTTTACGATTTTTACGATAATTTGATTGAAGAATATAAAAAAGATAAAAGCGGCGAAATAGAAGACATTGCCGGAAATATTCAATTATTGGAGAAATATCTGGGAATCAGTTTGAAAGAAAATTTTACCGACAACATCGGAAACGAAATTGCATTGGTCAAATTGCGACCCGGACTCAATACACGCCTCGAAGATGTGGTTGTTGCAGTTCATTCTTCGGACATCGAAAAAGCCAAAGCCAGCTGGGAATTAATAACAGACCGCATAGGTAAAAGAACCATTGTAAAATTTAAAACCGAAAATTATAAAAATTTTGAAATTCGCATTCTGGAACGTCGCGGATTTTTCAAACTCTTTTTCGGCAAATTATTTAATAAACTCGAAAAACCCTATTTCACTTTCATAGAAGACTATATGGTTTTCAGTAATTCCTTGGAAACCCTCAAAACAATCATTGACGACTATACCTTGGGCAACACGCTGTCTCATCAAGCAGAATTTCAGAATTTTAAAGACAATTTCGAAGCGAAATCGAATTTAACGATTTTTATTCAAACACCAAAAATATATGAAAATCTGTATTATTATAGTTCTGCCGAAGACCGTCCGCAAATTCACAAAAATAAAGATTTCATTCTGAGTTTTGCTCAATTCGGATTTCAACTCGTTTCGGACGGCAAGATGTTTAAAACCAAATTTATAGCCCTTCACGATCCCAACGCATTGAATTCGGACGACTTGGAAAAAATAGAAAAAGAAACTGCCGATGATTTGTACAAAGACAGCATCGAAAATCTTTCGTTCAAAATCATTTTTCCACCTGATTCGCTTGCTGAAAATAAGGATTATCACGGATTTTTACACGGAACAAAAGACATGGAAATCGAAGGCAGAATTTCAAACAATCAACTCAACGGAGTTTGGAAAACCTATTATGCAAGCGGAAATCTGAAATCGACCGTCAATTATTCCAATTCACAAGTCGAAGGAGAAGCCCAATTTTTTAGAGATGTATCTCAAAAAACAACATGGGTACAGGCAAAATTTGAAAACGAAAAAATTGTGAGCACCTACTACGAATTTTACGCCAACGGTGCTCAAAAAGCCAAAATCAACTACGATGAGGGAAAACCCAACGGCGATGCCGAATTTTACCACCCCGACGGTCGCCTAAAAATTGAAGCATCTTTTAAAAAAGGACAAAAAAACGGAAAATGGAAATATTACGACCTCAACGGAACGATTATCAACAAAGAAAAATGGAAAAAAGGCGATAAAAAATAAATTTTGATTTTTTGTTTTTTTGATATGAAAATGCAATATCGTTATGTGCTATTGATGTTTGACGAAATTTTAGAATACTTAATTCAATGGTTCGGAAAAAATTACAAAAGTTTGATTTTATTAAACCTTATAGTGTTAATTATCAATTATTTGTGTTTGATAATGAAACTTTTGTAATTTCCTGTTTTTCAAATAAATAAAAATATTTACCGAACTATTGTAATTGAAAATGAACAAAAAAAATAGTATATTTACAATAAAAATTGAAATATAAAAGATTAAATCAATGGATGAGAAAATTGATAAAAATTTAATAAATTCTCACGACAGGTTTTTCAAACAGCTTTTTTCAGGAAAAGAAGAAGTAAGCGAGTTTGTGGCAAAAACATTTCCACCCGAACTTGTTACAAATTTAGATTTAAAGACTTTGGAGCTTGACAAAACCGAATACATCGATAACAATTTAAAAACAAGTTTTTCGGACATCGTCTATAATTGCAAATACGGCAAAGATACACAAGTTAAAATCTCATTGCTTTTTGAGCATAAAAGTTACCCCGAAAGCTACCCACATTTTCAGCTTTTGGGATATATGCTCAAAATTTGGCAAACACAAATTAAACAAAAACAAAATCTTACGCCCGTAATCCCAATAATTTTCTATCACGGCGAAAAAAAATGGAACAAAAAGCCATTCAACGATTATTTCAAAGGATTGGACGAAACCTTACAAAAATTTATCCAGGTGTTTGATTATCAAATCATTGACACTTCAAATTACACCGATGAGCAAATACAAAAGCTATTTGACAGTTTGGAGCTTCAAATAGGAATGCTGATAATGAAAAACATTTACAACGAGCAAAAAATTTTGCAAGAAATTTCCGGATTTTTTGCCGGCATCAATCAATTATTGCAAACAGAAAAAGGCGAACAGTTCTTTGAAACGCTTGTTTCGTATCTGTATTACGCCACCAAAATAGAAACCCAAAAACTCGTAGAAAAAATGAGAACAATATCCCCAAAAGCAGAAGAAAAATTCATTTCAACCGCCATGCGTTTGAAAATGGAAGGCATAGAAAAAGGAATAAAGAAAGTTGCATATTCAATGATGCAAGAAAACATTCCTGATAGCGTTATTCTAAAAGTAACAAAACTCTCACAAAAAGAACTTGACTATTTAAAATCGCTGAAAGAATATCAAATTGATTTAGAAACTATTTGACAGACAAATAGTTACATTGCACAACTTATTCTAAAACGACAAATACAGGCATTGTGCGTAAATGAAACGACAGTGCAAAGATTTACATTGTGCTGAATGAAAATATTTTACTTTCAAATCTTCCTGCGTTTAGCATTTTTCGTTAAACGGTTTGTGAGCTATAAACCGCTTCAAGGAGCATCGACCGCTTGAAAGATTTAAAACGTTTAACTAAAATAACATCGTTTGAAGATGTGTAAAAAATTAATTTAAACCGTTTTGTTGCTAAATTTTCAAAAAAATAATAAAAAACACGCTTCTTTTAAATGTAAAAAATTTACGGTAGAACAATCGGAAACCGCCATGAAAGTAGGAACCGATGGCGTTTTGCTTGGAGCATGGGCTGATTTTTCAAATGCCCGGAATATTTTAGACATTGGAACCGGAACCGGCTTAATCGCATTAATGGCAGCACAACGCAGCAATGCAGAAATTACCGCCATCGAAATCGAAAAAAACGCCGCAATACAAGCATTATCTAATTTTCAAAACTCGCCGTGGAGTTTGCGTTTGACACTTGAAACCATTTCTCTGGCAGATTTTTTTCTACAAAATACTGCAAAATTTGATTCAATTGTATGCAATCCGCCATATTTTTCAAATTCGCTGAAAAATCCGGATTCCGACAGAACTCTGGCTCGACACAACGACACACTGCCACTCGATGACTTGCTGAAATTGTCGGAACAAATGCTCTCGCCCGCCGGAAAATTGAGCATCATACTACCCGGCGATACAAAAAATGCAATCTTTAAATCTTGCGAAAAATACGGTTTGTTTGTTAATAAATTAACGGAAGTGAAACCAAATCCACACAAAGAAATAAAACGAATATTACTCGAAATATCGAAAAAAAACAATACCTTACAACAAAATATTCTGTGTATCGAATTAGCAGAAAGACACTGTTATTCTGATGATTATATCAATTTAACAAAAGACTTTTATCTAAAAATGTAATTGCAATTTTTCATTACCGGTTTTTCACTTTTAATTTTTCACTTTTAGTTTATAGTTTTTCACTTTTAGTTTTTCACTTTTAGTTTATAGTTTTTCACTTTTAGTTTTT
>DYMH01000028.1:0-13017 GCA_020721645.1 Draconibacterium orientale | reverse complement strand
GTTTTTCACTTTTAGTTTTTCACTTTTAGTTTATAGTTTTTCACTTTTAGTTTTTCACTTTTAGTTTTTCACTTTTAGTTTATAGTTTTTCACTTTTAGTTTTTATGACTCCATTCCTGAAAGAGGCAGCCGAAGATATTCTGAGAAATCATACCCAAGATATGAATCGGGTGTGCATTGTTTTTCCGAACAAAAGAACACGAATGTTTTTCAGAAAATATTATGCCCAAATATTAGGCAAAACAAGTTGGGCAGCAAAATTTATCGACCTGAAAACTTTGGTTTCATCGATAGCCGGACTCAATGAAACCGACCGCCTGAGCACAATTTTCGATTTATACGAAATCTTCAAAAAATATCAATCGCCCAAAACCCTGCCGCTGAGTTTCGATAGATTTTACCACACCGGAGAAATTATACTCAACGATTTCGATGAAATTGACAGTTGGCTTGTGGATTCGGAATTGATTTTCAAAAATATACGAAATATTAACGAAATAGATTCTTCGTTCGACTGGCTTTCGAGCGAACAAAAAGAAATCATACTGAATTTTTGGAAAAATTTCTCGCCCGAACATTTGAGTGATGAAAAAACAAAATTTTTGGAGATGTTGAAAATTCTTCCAAAAATCCACAAAGAACTTACAGAACTACTTCTTGGCAGAAAATCGGGCTATGCCGGTATGCTGTTTCGGTCGATTTCTGATTCTATCGACAAGGGAGCGAATTTTCTGCCGGAGTACGAAACCCTGATTTTTATTGGCTTTAATGCACTTACACGAGGCGAGGAAAAACTTTTTCGACATTTTCAAAAACAAGGAAGAGCCAAGTTTTACTGGGATACAGACGATTATTACACTTCGGATTTGAAGCAAGAAGCCGGTGATTTTATTCGCAAAAATTTCCGAACATTTGGTTCTCCGACAATTCCTTTGCCCGAAAATTTCAAAAAATCGGCAAAAAATATTGATTTAATCGGAGTTCCGCAAAACACGGCACAAGCAAAGATTATTGCTGCATTGTTCGATAAATATCAAATTACAAAACCCGATATTGAAACAGCAATTGTTCTTTCCGATGAAAACTTACTTTTCCCAATCTTGTATTCCTTACCCTCATCGGTCGAAAAGCTGAATGTTACCATGGGATTTCCGCTTCGCGAAACCGGCTTGCACGGATTAATTTCTTTGTATCTGAAACTTCAAGAAAATCTTCAAAAAAATACTGTTTTACAGCCTAAAATTAACTATTCCTTAGCAATTTCGATACTCAAACATTCGTATGTTTACAATTTTTCGGAAGCCTCAAATCGTGAGCTCATCGAAGAATTAATGCGTAAAAATCAATTATTTGTCGAAATATCTCTATTTTCAAATTCCGACAATGAATTGATTCGTTTGATATTCGGCACTCTGCCGCTCGAAAATCCGGGTATGTTCATGTTGAGCAATTTGATGAACATTTTGGTGATAATTTTTAATAACACGTCCGAAAAAAATAAAATCGGGACATTGGAAAAAGAATTTTTCTTTCGGGCATACATGAAAATCAAAAGACTGAAAGAAATTTTAATCAACAAAAATATTTCTGCCGAATTTGAGCTGATAACCAAACTATTACGGCAAGTTTTACAAAGCGAACAAGTTCCTTTTAAAGGCGATGCTATTGAAGGAATGCAATTGATGGGGGTTTTGGAAACCAGAAATTTAGATTTTGAAAATGTTATCATTTTAGGACTGAACGAAGGAAATTTCCCAAAATCGGTAAAACCGCAAACGTTTTTATCACAAAATATCAGATATGCTTTTGATATGCCGGTCGAAAAATATCGCGATTCGGTATATGCCTACTTTTTTTATCGGTTGCTGCAACGTGCCAAAAATATCTGTTTGGTTTATAACACGGTTTCGGGCGGCGAATCGGGCGGCGAAATGAGCCGATTTATAAAACAATTGCTTTTTGAATCGAATTTATCAATCAATCAAATCCAAATAAAACAGGATTTGAAGCCGATAGTCCCCAAATCAATTTCCATAAAAAAAGATACCAACGTATTCCGGAAATTGGAAGATTTTACAGAAATAAATAATCACTGCAAACGTCGATTTTCGGCAACGGCTTTGAACGATTTTATCGACTGTCCGCTCAAATTTTATTTCAAATACATTGCAGAGCTGAAAAGCCCGCGAAAACCCGAAGAAGACCTCTCGGCATCGGATTTTGGGACAATTTTTCACGACACACTCGAAAAATTGTATGGTAATTTGCAAAATGAATCGGGTAAAATTATTGTTAATAAAACCGATTTTAAACATCTGAGAGAACGAGTTCCGGAATACATTATCCGTTCGTTTGCAAAACAATTTGGGAACCGGGAAACCGGAGGCTTTGAATTTGAAGGCTATCAAATCATCGTAAAGGAAGTGATGCAAAAATATATCGAAACTTTACTCGAATTTGACGCACTCATCGCACCTTTCGAGATATTGAATCTCGAAGACCGTCACAATTTCAACCACAGTCTGACAATTGGCGACAAAAAAGTGGGAATAAAAGGCACTTTCGACCGTATCGATATTCTCAACGGCGAATATCGGATTGTGGATTATAAGACCGGGAAACCCGAAAAATATTTTTCCGATTTCGATGCTGTTTTCAGTCCGGGAAAAACCGGACGGGCAAAGGAAATTTTTCAGATTTTTTTGTATGGTTGGCTGTGCCGACAAAAACTACCGAAAACTATAGGAAAAATAGTTCCTGTTTTGTATGATGTTAAAAGAATGAACGAGCCGGATTTCTCTCCGTTTGTTTATCTTGGGACATCAAAAATAGCAACAGCGGTTGATTCTACTCAATTTGAGGCATTCATTCCGGAATTTATTGCCCGAACCGGTCAATTATTAGAAAGAATTTTTGATTCGGAAGAAGATTTTATGCAGACCGAAAAACCGGAAATTTGTCAATATTGCGATTTCAAAACAATTTGTCAAAGATAATGTTACATTTTAAGTGCCTCATAGATAAAAATATGAGCGATTCCACTCATCTTTTTCAACAAAAAGTGAACATTTTTTTTGCATAAATGAAAATAGATTTTACCTTTGCAACGCTTTTGAAAAAAGGCAATGATACATTAGCTCAGTTGGTAGAGCAACGGCCTTTTAAGCCGTGGGTCCTGAGTTCGAGTCTCAGATGTGTCACGAAAGAGGTTTGCAAACGCAAGCCTCTTTTTTGTTATGTTAAAGAATTATTTATGGCGAATAAAATTAAGGACGAAGTGGAATGCGAACCCGTTTTAGCCATCAAATTTTGCTTGTGTTTTTCGACAGTTCGCCTGCTGAGGAATAATTTTTCGGCAACATCATCGGTCGATAAACCGGTACACAAGAATTTTAATACCTCTTTTTCACGCATTGTAAATGTATAAGTATCAAGATTTGCCGGCTTCTTACTGTTTGATTTAATATTTTGAATAACTTGTTCACAAAAATAATTTTTTCCGCCCACAACTGCTTTCACTGCGACTGCGATTTCAGAATAATCGGCGGTTTTAAGAAGATAGCCCGAAATTCCGGTTTTTAACGACCTGAACACAAATTCACTTTCATCGTAATTGGAAATTATTATGATTTTGGGAAATTTATTTTTTGTCGATAACCCTTCACAAACCCGAATGCCGTCGATGTCGGGCAAACTAACATCGAGAAAGACCAAATCGGGAGCAAAACTTTGAAGTTTTTCTGCAAATTCATGCCCCGTGGCGGCTTCGGCAATGAGACCGATTTCGGGCAATGTGGAAAGCAACATTTTCAGTCCGTCTCTGAAAATCTTGTGGTCATCAACAATGAGTGTTCGATTCTTTTTTATTGCGGTCATGTTTATTTTTATTCGATTACACTTTTCAAATTTAAATAATTGTTAGTTTGTTTCGTTTTATTTATTTTTTGCTGAATTGATTATAAAATTTGAAAAATAATTTCACACTATCCGCTGTTAATCAAACTGTTTTCTACACTTCAAAACATCAAAAAATCATCACAATCCACACATCAACACATCATATTAAATCGATATATTGGGCTATATTTAATCTGATTTCGACCCTAAATCCTTCACCTATTTCACTCTTATAAAGACAGTTACCTCCCATTAAATCAACTCGCGACCGAATATTCAACAACCCGTTTCCGCTCTTGCTTCGTAATGTATTTTCAATATCAAAACCTGTTCCGTTATCCTCGAATGAGAAAAATAAATATGTATTTTGAGCGAACAGCACAACAGTTATTTGGTCGGCATGTGAGTATTTCATCGAATTATTAATTAATTCTTTAAAAATACGATAGAAATTTAATTCGATATCTTTATGTAAACGGATATTAAACATATCGAAATTATAATTTATGAAAACTTCCATATTCCGGTTTAATTTTGTAATTTCATTGGAAATGACTTCTTTGAGACCGAAATTTTCCAGAACGTGGGGTTTCATATCGTAAGCTATTTCCCGTGCCGAATTTGCAGCTTCTATAATTAATTCTTTGGCTTGCATGAGCATCGGTTGAATTTTTTCCTGCGGAACGTGCCCTTCAACAATAGCATCGATATACATCTTGATACTCGACAAATCGGCACCCAAACCATCGTGTAAATCACGAGCAAACCGCAAGCGTTCTTTTTCTCCGGTTTCGATAATGGTTCGCAAAATGCGTTTTTGCATTTCCTTTCGTTCCGAAATATCGCGAACGGTGGATAAAATAACTTCATTACCATTGAAAATTAAAATTGTACTCCCAACTTCGACCGGGAATATTTGTCCGCTCTTTGATATATTTTCAGACTCAAAAACAGAATATTTTTTTTCAGACAAATCCTTAATAAATTGGCTTCTTTGACCCTGAAATTGTTTCGAAGTAATCAGCGAAACATTGCGTCCGAGTAATTCGCTTCGCGTGTATCCCAAACTGTTCAAAGCTGCCGCATTGAGGTTTAAAATTGTTCCGTTTCGATTTGTAATAAACAATGAATCTCGATTTTGCTCGAATAAATTTTTGAAGTTTTCTTCAATCAAGTTTAGTTCCCGTATCTTTTCTTCTACCTTTTGTTCCAAAGTTTCATTGAGGAGTTTCAAATCGTTTTCGGCTTTTGCACGTGCTGAAATATTGTGAGCTATTGTTAAAACTGCAAATGCTTCGCCGCTTTCATCTTTCAACGGGATTTTTTTGATGTCGAAAATACCCGAAAATCCATCGGGAAAATGAAGTTCTATATTTGTATAGTTTTTTGTTACGCGATTTCTGAGAACATCGGTGTCGTCCTTTTTAAATTCGGTAAAATGCAATAAATCAACGTGATTTACAATATCAGTAATGCCAAGTTCTTCATTGGTTTTGCCGCGAACGGAATCCGAACTGCAATTCAGATGAGTAGTAAAGGCTTTTCCGCCCAAAAGATATTTTCCGTTGATTTCTTTGGCATAAATAATGTCTTCCGAAGACTGAATCACCGAACGTAATAAATCTTTTGTTTTATTGGTTTCTCGAAACAATTCAGTGAACCGTTCTTCATAATTTTTTCGTTCGGTAATATCCCGAATACTGCCCACTGCATATTCTTTCCCGTCTTTTACGGTAATAAAAGCATTGTATTCGACATACATTTGGATTCCCTGCGAATTTTCTATAATTGTTTCAAAACGGGCAGACTTGTTTTTATAAACTTCCTTCAATTTTGCTTTGTAATTTTGCCCTACTTCCTGCGAAACAATGTCATAGATTTTTTTTCCGATGATGTTTTTAAAAATTGCAGCAAATTTTGCATCGGGACTTTCGCTTACAAACAAAATACGACCCGATTTATCGCTCATAAAAAGTGTATCGGGAGAGGAATTGATGATGAACTGATATTTTTTCCGACTTTCGACAAGCTCTTGTTCTATTTTTTTTTGTTCTGATATATTTTCCTGAAACACGAAAAAGCCGGTCAAAAGACCCTCATTTTTAATAGGTGCACAATTTGTTCTGAAAATTTTTGATTCGCCGTTTTTTAAAATTTCCTGCGTTTCGCCTTGCCAAGTATTTCCCGACAAAAGTTTTTTCCATAATTCTCTATTTTGTTTTCTATTTAGATTTTCCCTGAGAAAAAGCGGGTGAATTTTTCCAATTATTTCTGCGGCAGAATATCCTGTGGAAAGCGAGTATGCTTGATTTACAAAAGTAACTACGCCCTTAGTGTCCGTTGCACAAATAGCAATCGGACTGTGCTTGATTCCAAGCGATAATTGCTCAATTTTGCCGGCTTGTTGCTTGCTTTCGGTTACATCTAATACATTAAAATAAATAAACCGTTTTTCCGATGATGAAACCATGCCTGTAAAAATTTCCACATTGATAAGTTTCCCGGTTTTGCTTCGGTGGATTGATTGAAATGTATTGATATACCCGTTTTCAGTATTTTCCAACCTCTGTTTTACAATATCTTCCGTATCGTTTATCAAAATAAATATCGGTTTTCCTTTCAAAAAATCTTTTTCGTAGCCATAAAGCAACTCAGCCGAATAATTAATATCGAAAATAATCCCTGTTTCCGGATTAATTATAATTGCAGGAAGGTAACTTTTCAGGAATAAAGATTTATAATCAATCAGTTCGTTTTGGCTAAGATTTCTGTTTTCAATCTCCAATTCTGCCACACGTTTTTCTAATTTTGCGAGAGTGTCCATACCAAATTGTTTTTTTTAATCTATCAAAAACCATGAAAATTTTGATTTTTCGTACGTAATATTACGTACGCAAATTACGTAAAATTACTATTTTATTAAGCAAATATTCATTATATCTTGCAAAAAAAAAAACAATGACACCCAAAAAAATAATTATTGTAGATGATAAAATTTCGTATCGAAATTCTTTACGAAATATTTTAACTACTATCGGCAATGTCGAAGTTATAGGCGAAGCTTCAAACGGAGCAGATTTTCTTGAACTGCTCAAAAAAATGAAGCCCGATATTACTTTTATGGACATCGAAATGCCGATTATGGACGGAATCGAAGCAACCCGCAGGGCTATGGCAATCTATAAAGACTTGATAATCATTGGTATCTCTTTTTATGCTAACGACACCTATGTTACCAATTTAATAGAAGCCGGTGCACGCGGCTATTTATTAAAAATGGGTGATAATCTGGATTTGCTGAAAAATATTATTGAGCACCCGAAAGCCGAAATATTTTTTTCGGATACTTTGAAAGAAAAAATGTATCAAAAAACCAAACAAAAAACAATCTTGGTGGTCGATGATTTTGATACAAATACCATAGTTATCGGTTCGGCATTAACACAAGCCGGATATCGAGTATTAACCGCCAATTCGGGCGAAGCAGGTCTGAAAATAGCATTGAATCAAAAAGAAACCATTGAATTAATTGTTGTTGATTACAACATGCCCGGAATGAACGGTGCCGAAATGACCGCTCAAATAAAAAAAATTCCCAAATATCGCAACACGCCTGCCATAATATTGAGCTCCGATGAAAGTCCCGAAAAAAGAAAACTTGCCAAAGAAGCCGGAGCAGCCGGTTGGATGAAAAAACCTTTTGTACTCGAAAAATTTTTACGAATCGTAGCCGGTGTCTTTTAATAATTGTTAATTGTTAATGATGTAATAATTTGATTTTAATAGGAATGCGGCTATTATAATATATAAATTTGTCCTTTAATTTAGTTGAAAAGCAAAATTTAACGATTGCACTAATTTTTCTCTAATTTCATTTCAATATTGTGAAAGAATACATTAAAAATTTTATTAACGAAACTTTTGTGCTTTTGGAAAAATTGGAAGCGAAATGTTTGGAAGCAGAAAATCGCCCGGGCAACAATGAAATAATAAGCGAACTCACTCGAATTATGCACACAATTAAAGGTGCAGCGGCGATGTTTGGTTATAAAGATATTGAAAATTTAACACACAATGCCGAAAATTTATTTACGAATATCTTAACGGAAAAAATAACGTATTCGCCCGAAATTACGGACATTTGCTTCGATTTGGCAGAATTTATCCGATTATCATTCGGCACCGACACCAACGAACAAACACTTATTGCGAAAAAACAAAATATCTTATTGAAAATCAACAAGTTTATCGAACTTAAACTATCAGAAGATAAAACGATAATCCAAAACCAATCGGCAGTTTATTATATTATTTTTCGCCCAAACGCCGATTTTTCAGAGCGAGGCGTGAATTTAAACAATATCATATCGGACGTCGAAAATTTGGGAAATGTTGTAAAATACGAACGTGTCGATAAGGAAACGATTCGTACAAAAGGCTCAAAATTCTACATGTTTTGGGAATTTATTGTGGGCACCGAGCTGTCGGAAGACGATTTGAGAGAGGTTTTCTTTTTTGTGGAAGAAGAGGTTGAAATACACAAAATTGCAGATTCAAATATTCTGTCAAGTGTTGCTTTTCAAAAAAAACTAAAACAAATTGAAAATCTGCCTGCACCTATAGATATATCGCTGTTCGACTTCAAACACCAATCTCTTTCCGAAACCCCAATATTTGAAAAAGAAGAAAAACAATTGCCCGAATTGCAGATAACAACGGAAGCCCGCGATTTTATCAACATCGATTCCCGAAAATCGGACGAAATGATGAATCTGGTGAGCGAATTGGTTACCATAAAAGAAAGTTTGGTCATCTCGGCAAACAATTTGCACGACAAAAAATTGTCGGAAATTTCGGAAAAATTAGAAAAATTAACTCGAAAAATACAAGACAATGCACTCAACATTCGCTTGGTGCCGCTGAGTAAAATCATGATACGATTTGAAAAACAGATTCGCGATTTGGCAATTGCCCAAGGCAAGGAAATTGTTTTTGAAAAAGAGGGCATCGAAACGGAATTGGACAAGGCGATTGTTGATAATTTGAGCGAACCGCTGATTCATGTCTTCCGCAATGCCGTGGACCATGGGCTGGAAACGCCCGAAGAACGTGAAATGCGAGGAAAAAACCGCAAAGGACGTATCAAACTTTTTGCTGCCTGTTCGGGAAATTACGTTACAATTCAAATTCACGACGACGGTCGCGGAATAGACCCGGATATAATACGGAAAACTGCCGTTCAACGCAATATTATCAGCGAATCGTTAAAATTATCGGACTCAGAAATTGTAAATTTGATTTTCACTCCCGGTTTTTCTACTGCCGAAAATCTCAGTTCTGTCTCCGGACGTGGTATCGGCATGGACATTATCAAGCAAAAAATCAATAATTTACGGGGTGAAGTCGAAATTAATTCGGAAAAAGGTCTCGGAACATATATTACGATACGTCTGCCGCTCACTTTATCGATTGTTGATGCTCTGACGGTTGAAATAAACAATCAAAATTATTTGATTCCCAAAGACATCATCGTCAGTGCAGCAGAAATATCCGCCTTGGAAGAAAAAAATATCAAAAACAGTCTTTTTTTGATGAACGGCGAATGGATTCCGGTGCTTAAATTGAAAGAAAAATTCGGACAGTACAGCCAAGGCAGCGAATTTAGGAATATATTAACATTTCAATACAAATCCAAAAATTACGGTTTAATTGTGGATAAAATAATTGGTGAATATCAGGCAGTTGTAAAACCAATAGGCGAATTATTCCAAAAAGACGACAGTTTTTCGGGAGCAAGCATTTTGGGCAACGGCAAACTTTCACTGATGATTGACGTGAATAAAACCATTAAAAAGTATTTTTGATTTGTTAATATAAGATATGAAAGACACGAGAAAAACTAAAAACTAAAAACTAAAAAACTAAAAACTAAAAACTAAAAGTGAAAAGTTAAAAAATCATCACATCATCACATCATCACATCATTACATCATTACATCATTACATCATTACATCATTACATCATCACATCATCACATCATCACATCATCACATCATTACATCATCACATCATTACATCATTACATCATCACATCACCACATCAAAAAAATGAACGAATCGTATTTGATATTTACGTTGTGCGAAGAGTTTTATGCTTTTCGTGTATCAAAAATAATTGAAGTGATTGAACCGAGCGAAATAACACCGGTTCCGGAAGTTCCGCTTTATATTCGCGGCATTACGAATTTCCGCGGAAATATTTTGCCCCTTGTCGATATGCGACGAAAATTTAATCTTGCAGAAATCGAAAACATCAAACACAGCGTTGTTATCGCCATGGAAGTTGAGGTTAAAAATAAGTTAATAACTGTCGGTGCAATGGTCGATTCGGTTCAAAATGTTGTTGAAGTTGATTTTTTGGAAATAAATCAAATTCCCGAACTCGGCACCAAATTTAACCCCGAATTTATAGAAGGAATTATTACACGCAGCGAAAAATACATTGTTTTACTAAAAATTGATAAAATTATGGCAACAGATGAAATGACAATTCTGAACGAAGAAGGTTTTTTAAATCTTCAAAAATTATAGAGAAAACATCAGATTTTAGACACGAGATGTGAGAAAATACTATTACGATTTTTGAATCTTTTACGCATTGATATTCAGTCAAATATTTAACATTAATTATATGAATAAAAATTTAACGACAAAACAACAAAGATCTCTTATTTCAGCGGGCATGGCAACCGTAGTTTTACTTTTTATCATTTCGATGATCTTTGCCAATTTTAAGGTAAGAAATATGACGACAAGAATTATCTTCACAAGCAATAAAACCGAAGATTTTTACTTGTTTAAAGAAGCAGTTGATAATTTTGATTTAAGCGATAAAAAGTCGAGTGACACTCTGATATCAACCTTTAAACGCATTGAAGCATCGGAAGAAGACACAGCTTTTACAAATAGGTTCGCGGCTCAAATAGCTGATATTGAAAACTTACGAAAAAAAACGGATTCGCTCATTCGTTTGATTTTCTTATTGACCGATACTTCGATTTCAAAATCGAATGCGTTTATCAGCGCAGTATCAAAGAAATTGTATTTAGGACATTCGGTTTCTCGGCTCGAAAAATTAGTTATCACCGGAGCAAATATCAACAATAATACAAATTATCGTTTGCAACTTATGATTCAAGATATGCAAAAAACGATGGAAGCCTCACCTGAATTGATTCAGGTGATTGATAGTGCATTAGCTAATGTGAAGCGAGATAATATCGCATTGAAAGATACAGAATTTAAACAGATTGTTGCCGATGCTTTGAATTCGAATACATTGATTCAGGAGAATATCATGGAAATTTCGGATAATTTGATCCAATTGCGATGGACCTTTTCGGATATTAACACCTACTTAAATTCTTATCTCAAAAAAAGTAAAAAAGAATCGCAGGAATACAATCGTTCGGTAAAAGCAAATCTCAGAATAATTGTTGTGATTGTTATTCTTATAATAATCGGGATGGAAGTTTTGTTGTTTATATTTATCTCAAAAACATTGAAAAATATTTTCAATCGCATGGGCGGCGAGCCGGATGAGGTCTCGAAAATTGTCGAAAAAATTGCGCTGGGGACTTTTGAAAATAATGGATTGAAAGCGAGCGATAAGACGGGAATTTTTCGAGATGTTCTGGATATGGGAAACGACTTGAAACGACTTAATACAATGCAGGCAAAAATATCTGATTTTACCAAAAACGAGACCGAAAAAATAACCCTTATTCTCGAAAAAATGACTACCGGAAATCTCGAAGTGAATTACAAAATAAGTGCATTCGATGACGATACTGCCGATGCGGCTTCAAATTTTGTAAAAATTGAAACCTATTTGGCAAAAACCAATAAATCATTAATCGAAATAGCAACGGCTGCTCAAAAAATGGCTTCGGGAGATTTAACCGTTGATATCAACAAGCGTTCGGAGCAAGATATTCTGAATATTTCGCTCAAAGCAATGATAGACAAGTTAAACAATATTGTTTTCGACATCAAAGCCGGAACCATGAATTTGTCGGAAGCAAGCATTGAGATGAACTCTTCATCACAAACCATTTCTCAGGGAGCAAGTGAGCAAGCAGCGGCAGCTGAACAAGTATCGGCGGCAATGGAAGAAATGGTGTCAACCATTCGAGCCAATTCCGAAAATGCTTTCAATACCGAACAAATAGCCATCAACGCAGCCCGGAAAATTGAAGAAGGCAATTTAAGTTTTAAAAATGCCATTGAATATATGCTCGAAATTATCGAAAAAATCAATATAATCAACGAAATTGCACGAAAAACCGACCTGTTGGCTGTCAATGCCGCAATTGAAGCAGCACGTGCCGGCGAGCACGGCAGGGGTTTTGCCGTGGTTGCGTCCGAAATCCGAAAATTAGCCGAACAATCGCAAACGGCAGCCAAAGAAATCGGTATTTTGTCGAACAAAGGTGTTAAAGTTGCAAAGAAATCGGGCGATTTGTTAGATGAAGTGATTCCTGAAATCGAAAAAACTTCGCGACTTGTAAAAGAAATTTCCACCGCAAGTGCCGAGCAAAATGCTGGTGCAGAACAGGTAAATAACTCGGTACAGCAATTGTCGCAAATTGCCCAGTCCTATTCGGCATCATCGGAAGAGCTCTCGGCTTCGTCTTCGGAATTGGCTGATTTGGCAAAACAATTGCAAAATTCTATCGAATTTTTCGTTTCGGAACGTATTTTTGATAACCAAATTCAGAGCGTGAAACAAGAAAACATATCGAAACCTCACAAAATTTCCAAAATCGAAGGCATCGAAATCAGTCTTTCGGACAATATATCTACCGATGATAATTTTACAAAATTCTGATATAACAAAAAAACTCGAAATTAATTTCGAGTTTTTTTTTTAATATTTTAATCACTACTGACCGACTAATTTTTTGCAATTCATCTGAAATGAGTGAAAATACAGGTATTTTAGAGAAAATTGAAAAACAGTGGGCTGTTTTTAGAAAAAAAATAGGAACACAGATTTTATAAAATTTTTAGACTTATTTACTTAACCAATACCCTACATTTATTAATTTTCTTTTGCC